>CAXHHE010000236.1:0-5655 GCA_964016365.1 uncultured Bacteriovorax sp.
TAACTGAGCGTCTCGTGGGCTCGGAGATGTGTATAAGAGACAGTTATATAAGTGAGCTAAATTCCATGAGACTTATCACTTTTCCATCCCTGCCCTCCACCCTTAACGGTGCCCCTGAAAGCTCTTTTTCGCCAATCACCATTGAAGAAAACGGGCGAAGCTTACTGCCTAAAACGATCCTTTTAGAAAGACTGCTCCCCAGGCGATGATCTATTTTTACTCGAACTCCTTTTTCCATTAACTCCCTGGCAATTTCATTTGCTTTAATGGCCGCTTCTTCAGAAAGAGGAAAGATGAGTAGCTCTATTGGGGAAAGAAATCGCGGGAGCCTTCCATCAAAATACTCCAATAACATAGCGATAAATCTTTCATGGCTACCAAGAGGAGCGCGGTGAATGATCCAAGGTCTCTTCATCTTCCCCTCTTTATCAACGTACTCAAGATTAAATCTCTCTTTTTGGGCAGAAATAAAATCTAATTGCACAGACCCCATCGATTCTTCCCTGATTCCTTCATCACTAAAGAACTTCATCTGCACATCAATCTTTGGGCCATAAAAAGCGGCTTCACCAATAGCTTCAAAGTAATCCAATTTCAATTCAATCAAGGCCGACCGTAAGATGTCTTCGGCCTTAATCCACACTTCCCTGTCTCCTAAAAAATCTTTTGAATATGGGTCTTGTTTAGAAAGACGGTAACGATAACCTTCCAGCCCCAATTCTTTATAACATTCCTCATGTAAACGTAGGACTCTGATAATCTCATCCTTAGAATGTTCCACTGAAACATAAATGTGTGCATCGTTTTGGCAAAGGCCTCGGACTCTTGAGATTCCCCTAAGAGAACCACTGGCCTCATGACGATAGACTTGTCCATACTCGGCCAGTCTTAAAGGAAGCTCGCGGTAACTGCGGGGCCTGGATGAAAACATTTTGTGGTGATGAGGGCAATTCATCGGACGAAGGTAATACTCAAGGTTTTCCATTTTAATCGCAGGAAACATATCCTCTTGATAAAAACGCAAGTGGCCACTCTTTTCATAAAGTTCGGCTTTGGCCATATGAGGACTGGAAACTCTTTCATAACCAGCAAGAAACTCCTTTCGTTTAATAAACTTCTCTAACTCTTCCTTTATAAGACACCCATTGGGCAACCACATTGGAAGTCCAGCACCTACGGCTTCTTCAAAAAAATAAAGCTCCATCTCCACCGCTAATTTGCGGTGGTCAAATAAATAAGACATAAAAAACTCCACACAGGTTAAAACCTGCTTAGACTAAATTAATAAATAGAATAATGAATACTCTTGTCCCGGAGAAAAATCCGGGTGCAAAAAATGAATGTCCCCTTACGGGGTGGTGATGGTAGAGGAATTGAATGGAAGATAGATTACTTCACTCATAAGAATGAGCATAACATAATTTTTTTTTGTCTTCAAGCCACACTATTTTTTTGACAGCTTGATTAATTGATTGGCCCTGTCTCTTAACGTTTCAATTAAAGTCTCGCGTTGAGAGTCAGTCATCTTATTAAGAATACTCGTAACGAGTGTGATAACTTGTCTGTCTTTTTCGTTGGTCAGTTTAGAATAAGCGGGCTCTCTCATGGACTCATAACGAGTAAAAAGTCCTTCCACAAATTTCCCTCTGGCGCCTAGATCAGGAAAGACGCGGACAAATTCATGGGCCAGCAGCTGACGGTTATAAACTTTCTCGTTAACATGTGAAGGCGTATTATGGATATAACTCTCAAGTTCTTTTTTCTGAGCTGATGTCAAACCTCCCAACCACGAATCTAAATGTTTTTTCATCCTTTTGTAATTATCTCTTTCACTATCATCTTCTTTTATGTCTCGCATTTTTTTATCAAACTCTTTTTGGAAGAAATTGACCTGAGAGGCTTCGAGTTTTCCAGAGAAGGTCACGGCTTCCGGAGAAAAAATTCTTAACCCGTTATAAAAGAGATTGCGAACGCGTTCATAGCTTAACTGGACGGTGGCGATATCAAAAGTCTTTTGGGAATTCACAATGTCTGCATTTCGTATAAGCTCTGTCGCGAGTTGGGGAAAAATGGTCTTTTTAACTATATCAATATCTCTCTTTAATGCCTTTTTTAACCACTTTGATTGGTCGCGGGTTAGGTCAAAATAGTCATCTGCTTTGTTTTGCACGTAGGTATCTGCAAAATAAACAGCTAAATCTATTCTGGAACAAGCATTGAGACATAGAATGAGGGCAAGGAATAAAATGATTTTCTTCATAGCATACCTCACTATTTAATAAGCAATACTGATGCCTTTTTTAAAAATACCTCTTTTATTTGGTTGTGTACTTGCCTGAGAAACTGGAAACTTTTTTCTAAAGAAGAGATGAACTAAGTACTCATTTTTTCCAAAATTAGATTTCCACTGTTTTGGAGTTAAAAAAGAAAAGAATGAAGCTAAAAAATTTCATGTTTCCTTAGGAGTTATCCCTGAAAAATCTTAGCAGCTCACAAATCGTAATAAAAGGGCGGCTATTGCCACCCTTTATACTTTTGTCGGCTTTCAACCGAACGTTTTTTCCAGACCTTGCGTTGCTCGGCCATGAGCCATTTGTTGGTTTTGCGCATTTCATGGCCGACTTCTCGTTGAATCTTTTGATAGCTTTTCCATCTTTCAGGAAGAAGCTCACCTTCATCAAGCGCCTTTAAAACCGCGCAACCTACTTCTGTCTGATGATGACAGTTATTAAAACGACACTGACCGATTAACTCTTCGATATCTCCAAATTGATGAGAAAGCCCTTCCTGGTGATCAGAAAACTGCAGCTCTCTCATTCCAGGAGTGTCGATAATGAGCCCACCGTAGACACTTTCATACATCGCCCGCGATGTTGTGGTATGCCTTCCCTTATCATCATCAGCGCGCACTTCCTGAGTCGCGATAACTTCTTTGCCAATAAGAAAATTCACTAGTGTTGATTTCCCTACTCCTGAGGATCCGACGATCACAGACGTTTTTCCAGAGCCTAAGTAACGGCGAAGAAAAATCGCTTCCTCAAACTGATCCTTTGCCAAAGCGTGCACCCAAACATTCGGGCATCTCGCTTCAACACCAAGAATGATATTGTCGATATCTTCTTCTAAGTCGGCCTTGGTTAATAAGATGACCGGTTCCGCTTTTGACTCCCAGGCAAACGTCAGGTAGCGCTCAAGTCTTCCAAGATTCAAATCACTATTGACCGATGTGGCGATAAAAACATAATCCACATTACTGGCCAAAATTTGAATTTCAGAAACTTCACCCACTTTTTTTCTTTGCAGAATATTTTTTCTCTCAAAAATAAAATGGATCACGCCACTTGGATCACATAAAACCCAATCTCCCACCGCGGGGTAATCCACGCGAGAGATGGCCTCGTACTGCATTTTCCCCGAGACTTTTGCCTGGATAAAATGCTCTTTATCTGTTTGAACCCGATAAAGGTTTCTCTCTTCATTGATCACGCGACCAACAACGAGATTGTTTTTTAAAACAGCTGGGCACTGACTTTCAAAAAAGTCATCCCAGCCATAGGAAGTTAAAAACTCCCTTTGGAAATTAGTCATGAATACTCCTTAAGTTAAGTTATAAAAACTAAAACGACTTAAGGACCTTGCTATTTGAATTTGATTAGAAAACGAATGAGCGAAGGCCCTTTCTTGTGATTACATTCAACATACAGACCTCCTCTTGGTGACGGGTTAATCCCGTGGTGATGAGCTTAAGATAGTTTATTTTTAAATTCTGGTCAAGGGCCTAAAAAATCTTCTCTCTGATTTCCCAATAATACTTCTGCTTACGAGCAATTATATACATCGGAAGACGGAAACTTTTTTCCTGTTTGATCACATCAGAAGCATTGTTAATGATAAGTGATTTTTCCGGCAAGCGGTTGTGCATACGTGTGAAATTAAAATAAAAAGCGCGGGCCTCTTCAGGAGTGTTTAAATAAAACATCTCACTTAAAAACTCTCCATCGAGATCGTAATAACGAACTTCGACTCTTTCATTGCCCTTTTTATCGTAACCTTTAGTAAAGGTCATGGTGTCGGGTTTCATGATGTGGGCGTCTTTTAATGACATGGCCTCTTTGAGTTTGTTGTCAGTGTCGACCAACATATGCTGGCATTCTGTGCAGACACGGGCTGCAATGTCTTGTTCAGCTCCACACTGGTCACATCTTTTAAAACGAAAGCGGTATCCACACGCTTCGATCTCACCAGTCACAGGGTCTTCATGAGCACCTTTGCACTTTCTTCCAAAATGCTCAACGATCTCTTCGTGCTCAATAATTCCCCAGAAGTCATTGTGGTGTCCACACTGTGGGCAGAGGATATCGACAATCACTGAATTGGATGTCGGTTTATCGTCATCAATCTCAGGAGAAAAGATATCGTGCCCTACTCCTGTGTAATCGAGAATCAAGCAGTCTGTTTTCCCAGGACTAAGGCGCAGTCCGCGACCGACGATCTGCTGGTACAAACTCACCGACTCTGTCGGACGCAAAATAGCGATAACATCGACGTGAGGAGCATCAAATCCTGTCGTCAGGACAGAGACATTGACCAAGAATTTTATTTTCTTTAATTTAAAGTCGTGGATGATTTCATCGCGCTCACTCGTCTCCGTTTCACCTGTTACCATCGCTGAGCCCATGGGAAGAAGTGAGAGAATTTCGCGGGCGTGGTTAACCGAACTGGTGAAAATCATCACCCCCTGGCGATCCCTGGCCATTTCAATGATGTTGGCAATAATAGTTGGAGTGATCCTTTTTTGGTCTTTTAAAATGCTTTCAATTTCTTTTGAAGAGTACCTTCCGTCTTTCAACTCCAGACTGGAAAAATCATAACAGGCCACCGGCGAATCAATCTTAATTGGAGGAGTGAGGAATTTATTTTTAATCATGTAGCCGATAGAAAGCTCATAAATACATTTTTTAAAGAAGCGCTCTTCTGTTGTTCGCAAATCTTCTTTTGGTTCATGCAACTGATAAATCCACCCTAGTCCCAGGCGATAAGGAGTTGCTGTCAGACCTAAAATACAAAGAGCAGGATTTTTTTCTTTAAGTTTAGTGATAACCTGAAAGTACTGAGTGCTCCCTTCCATAGAAACGCGGTGGCATTCATCAATGATTAGTAATGAAAAGCTTCCAAAAAAATCGTCACCAGCATTCGCGACAGACTGGATGCTTCCAAAAATAACTTTTTCATCAATATCTTTACGGTTTAGACCTGCAGAAAAAATCCCGGCAGAAAGTTCATAGCTTTCATACTTGGCATGATTTTGTTCAACGAGTTCTTTAACGTGGGCAAGAACCAACACGCGACCGCGCGCCAGGCGGGCAAGCTCAGCGATCACTAAACTTTTCCCGGCCCCTGTAGGCAGAACAATCACAGCAGGGTGATTGTCTTTTTTAAAGTGACTGATGGCCGAAGCCACGGCCTCTTCTTGGTAAGGTCTTAATTTATACATTAGTTAAGAAAGATCGCCTTGATAAAGTAACCAACTGTCTGACCATTTTCTTTAGTTTGCATCGTAAGTGGTAGACCAAGACGGTTATTAGACTCCAGGTTCATATTTCCAATCCCCTGTCTCTTATACACATCTGACGCTGCCGACGAAGGCTTCTGTGT
>CAXHHE010000237.1:0-5654 GCA_964016365.1 uncultured Bacteriovorax sp.
CTGAGCGTCTCGTGGGCTCGGAGATGTGTATAAGAGACAGCTCTAAAAGATCTTCTTTTAAAGTGGCCAGGTGAACAGTGAGAAATTTTTCTTGATGAATAGATGATTGGCGGTAAATATCGCGGGCAAGGTGAGACTTCCCGGTTCCTGTTTCGCCAGTAATTAAAAGAGGTGCCTTTAAATTTATGCATTTTTCGCGCAGAAGTGTATTCATCGTCTCTCCGGTTAATAACCAGAGAAAGTCATACAATAATGACTAACAAAAGATCAGCGGGATTCGCTCATCCTTTTTTCTTTTTCGTTTTTGAATTTGATCCACAGGTCTTCGGCAAATTGATCGGGGGCCCACAACAGCATCCCTTTCATGTTAATCTCATTGAGATTTTTTATTTCAACACCGTTTTGGTAAAGCTTAATTCCACGAGCGGAGCAAAGCACGCTTCCAGCGGCAATGTCCCAGATGTTTTTTGGGCTTAAACTTAAAACGAAATCGCACGCACCACTGGCAAGCAAGGCCAGTTTAAAAGCGATACTTCCACGCGGGGTGATTTCAATTTTAGGGTCAATATCAAGTAGAAAATTAAAATAACCTTTTTCGAATTCTGAGCGCGACACCATTCCCAGAATTTTTTGCTGGGATTTATTTGATGAAGGGACAAAAGGGATGCTGCTATCGAGGCTAAAGCCACTAAATGGGTTATAAATCCAGGCGTAGTTCTCCGGGTGAGCAATCTCCGGCGTCTTCATTAACGCCAACGACACAGCACACTCGGGTCTTCCCTTAATTAATTCCCTCGTTCCATCAATCGGATCAAGAATGGCACTGGGAAAAGTAAGTTGTTCGTATTCTTCTTCGCTGAAAAAAGAATAATTTTTATATACAGAATGATTCAGAATTTTTTCTTTGATAAGATTTGAAACAAACAAATCGATTTCAGTGACAGCGCTGTTGTCGCTTTTTAAATTCACATCGAGAGTTTTAATTGCATTTGGGCCAAACAAAAATCTCATTTTTTTTGTCAACTCAAGAATAACTTCAGTCTGAGCGTTTTTCATAATATTCCACCGTGCGCAATGAAAATTTCTTACAATTTTTAATCTAATTTAGTTGACTTGATTATTTTATCAACAAAATGAACAAAGTTATCCACATTTTTATATATTCGCTGGGGATTTCAGCACATTTTAGTCCATTTTCCTATTTCATTATTTTAAATAGTTAGGGGCGATATTCACATGCATTTTTCACTTGCCAATCTACAGGGGTAGTTTTGCCACTGAAACACCGTAGTTATTCACAATAAGTCAAAAAATTGTCACTCGGGTATTATTTCGAGAGAGGTTTTGTAAGAATGCTAATTCTTAGTGTAAAGCACACCATAAGCACTAAATTGCTTTATGTAACGCTAATAATTCATAAACCAAATCTGGTTTAAGTCTTAATTGTTCTCTGCTGTCGAGAGAACTTCAACATCCCCGCCGCCTTCAGCAACAGCAACAGCGAAAATCTCTCTATCGTACTCGTTAGAGCTCATTAGATTTGTGAGAAGTTTCATGTGTCCGGAAGCTGGGTCGACAAAGATAAAAGGAGAGGTTTCAAGTTCAGAGCGGTTCAGGTTGTGAGAGCGGAGAAAGTTTTCGTAAATCCCTTTAGTCAGTCCTGATCTAAACATACGACTCCATGGTAAGCAATCACTTCATTGTTCTTGCTTATATATAAGTGTAGCACATTTTTAAAAAAGCAAAACAGTTAGCTGAACTCTTAACAAAAACGTAAAAATGTTTCAGTTAGCTATTAAATATCTTAATAAACAGCTTCACTCTCCCTTCAAAGTGAGAATCAAGCAAACAGATCAAGATGTAAACCACGTAAATCATGTTGCGCTTAGAACGCAGACGAGCAATTGACTGGAAGATAAGCTCTAATGGAAGAAGACTTAAAAAGGCCAGGGCCCACATTGTCCCAAAACCATTTACCAACGAGTTATCCCAGATAAGCGAGAACCCTATAAAAATGAGGTAGGAAAGAATGACTATGTTGAGGCTGTGTTTCTCCATCTGAAAATCTTTCATGATGGCCGGTTTTTTAAAGTAAGTGCGAAGGACGGCGATCACAATCCCAAAGATTCCCAGGACAAAAAATCCTTTGCGATCGATCTCTCTGCCAGCATTGGTAATAAAAGAGAAGTCCAGAGAGTGCAATGGCTGCAGCAGATCCGAATGCGAGAACAAATGAAGTAGAGTTAAGATAATTCCAAACAAGGCGTATCTTAGAAGCTGGCGCTTATACCAGCTAGTCCTGTCTTTTAAGAAAAAGAAATACAGAAGACCAATTTGAAAGAACACCAGGACGGCGTAACTTTGATTGATCAGCGCTCCCCAATAACTCACCAACCCCAGGAAAAGTCCTGCGCGGTAAGTGGAACTTTTAGTTACCCATAAAAGAGTCCAGATCCAGATGAGTGAATAAGTTGTTAAAAACGAAAACTCAATGTTGTGAGTGAGTGTTTTACTAAATGACCACGACGACACGAGAGCAAACACTCCAAGGAGCGAGAGCCTGCGTGAAACGAAGAAGCGAAGGAAAGCATAAAAGACGAGCAAAAAAAGCCCAAGCCCCACAATATAAAAGTGCAAACTCCATGCTAATCGGAAAAGACCCGGGTACGTTTTAAACGGGTAGTAGTTGACGATCATGAAGTTCCAAAACGGATTTCCAATCTTTTCTAACGGATCAAAATAAAGTTTTAACAAATCGACATTGGCCTGTGGTGGAAGTTCCGGCACAGAAAAAACGAACATAAGTAAAATAAGGGCCACAAGTGTTTTTTCAAAACGATCGAGAAATTTAAATTCACCGAAGTTAGATGAAACTGACTCCTGAATGATCTTTCCACGTGTCGGCCAGGAGTAAAAGAGCCCGAGCACCGCCCAGGTTATCCAGTAACTGTTGTAAACCCACTTAGAGCCTAAAAAACTAACCAGGTTAAAAAGCAGGATAAAAAAGAACATTCCTAAAAATAAGCGGTACACAACCCTGTCGATTGACGAATTCACTCGGAAATAAATTTTAAGTCTATGATCGATTTCTTTTCCGAGTAAAAACCACTGGCTTACAATGAAGAGAATATAGAGACTCATCAAGAAGGCGAGTGCCAGAGGCTTTAACTCAAGCCCTTTTTGGACATAAACGGGGATCAGCAGGAAGGAAAAATAGCTAACTATGCGGAAGGTGAAGAACTTCCACTTTAATTTAAAAATGTTTGAACCATTTGCTAAAGTATTTTCCATAATAACCGATTAATTGAGTAAGAAGTTCATCCCATACTGGACTTCGAAAATATCCTAGAATAAGAGACCGGGCCCCATCCCGGTCTTTTTTATTTTAGGGCATCCCGAAGAAAATTCACAGGAATTAATACTGTATCCCCTCACTCGGTTTTCACTACTAAAACACACTAGAGCAAAACCTGCCTCATTCTGATTGGTCCTATCGAATATGTTATTCTTACTCGTAGCGACCTCGAAAGAATCAGGAGGATTTTTTGGGTATTTCGTTTGGATCCATTGCTACTGGACTTCCCAAGGATATTGTTAAGCAGATTATTGCTGCTGAACAAGTTCCTGTTCAGAACATGGAAAAGCAAAAAAGCAAAATCCAGGACAAAAAAGGTCTTGTTGATCAGCTGGTAAAGCTGGTTGAAGACGTGCGCGGAAACCTTGCTTTAAATGCCAATGCCCGATCTCTTCGCGAATTCAAAGTTGATACAAATACAGACATTGTTGGAGTGAGTACTGATAAAACCAGAGCTCTTCCAGGCTCATACCAGATAGAAGTTGTTTCTCTGGCCCAAAAATCATCGGCTATGTCGACTGGTTTTGAAGACAAAGATGAAAGTTATGTTGGTGTAGGGTTTATCCAGTACACACTTCCCAATGGTGAAACCAAAGATATTTATGTTGATTCAGATAACTCTTCTTTAACGAAGATTGCAAAGCTAATCAACAAAGACAGTGCTCTTGGGGTTACTGCCAACGTTATCAACGACGGCTCCGGCTCCGATACACCGTGGAGACTTATTTTAAGCTTAAATAAAACTGGTGATGATGCCGCTGTGGATTTCCCGTACTTCTACTTCGTTGATGGTGATGAAGACTTTCAGCTGGAGTTCCAACGCGAGGCCCACGACGCTAAAATTAAGCTCGACGGCTTTGAAATTGAAGCCCCTGAAAATAGAATTGCCGATTTAATTCCTGGCGTGACTCTCGATTTAAAAAAAGCAAAGCCAGGTGAAGAATTCACGCTGAAAGTTTCTGAAGATATCCAGGCCGTAGGGGCCAAGGTTAGCGACCTCGTGGCTAAACTCAATGGAGTTTTAACCTTCATTAAGCAGCAAAACACGATGGATGAAAAGACTGATACATCTAGAACACTGGGTGGGGACATCATGCTTCAATCTCTTGAAGGACGTATTCACAGTGCGGTCTTTAAAGATGTTTTAACTGACAAGGGATACATGAGAGCAGGTGATATTGGGCTAAGTTTCACCCGCGAAGGTCTGCTGCAGTTTGATGATAAAAAATTTGAGGCAAAACTAACGGAAGACTACAACACTGTAGCTCAGGTTTTAACCGGGACTTTTACTCCTGAAGGAGGAAAAAGTGAAGGTTTTATGGATAACTTGAATTCAATGGTAAACACAGCTCTTCGTATGCCAGACGGACTTGTGCAAAGTAGAAAGAAAACTCTTCAAAGCAACATCGAACAGATCGATAGAAGAATTTCTCAGAAACAAAAGTTTATTGAAGAGAAAGAAAAAAATTTAAAAGATAAGTTTTCACGTCTGGAAGGAACTATCTCTCGCATCAAAGGACAAGGTGCTGGAGTTGCTTCGCTTGGCGGTGGCGCTGATCCCGTTCAACAATTAGGTTAATTAGGAATTTAGGAGGAAATATATGAGTTATGGTTATGGAGCTTATAAAAAGACAGCGGTAAGCACAGCGAGCAAAGAACAAATTCTCCTGATGCTGTACCAAGCGGCAATTAAGAACTGTAAAAAAGCAATCGAAGCGATTGAAGCAAAACAAATCGCCAAAAAAGGTGAATACATTGGGAAGCTTCAGGATATCGTCATCGAACTTAACAACAGCTTGGATTTTGAAGTAGGTGGAGATATCGCAAAAGAGCTTTCTTCTCTTTACGACTACATCCTATTTTCAAGCTCACAGGCCAACATGAAAATCGATGCTGAACCTCTACACGGATGCTTAAACGTTCTTAACACTCTTTACGAAGGATGGAGTGAAGCAATTAAGAGCCTAAAGGCCGCTCCTGGTGGAACTACTGAAGAAGTTAAGAAGTAATTAACGAGGATATAATATGATCAATGCACTATTTGAAAACATTCAACAACACCTTTCTATGCTCGATTTGGCCCTTTCAAGCTCGCAAAGAATTGCCAGCATGGCCAGGACAGAAGATTTAGATGGAGTGGTAAGTGAAACTGACAATCGCGAAAGATTGGTCAACATTATCGCAAAACTTCAACATTCAATCGAAGAGCAAATCAATCAACTAAATGCATCCGAAGTTAGCGGTGATGACATCGTCATCTTAAAGTCATGGTTTCAAGATCTTAGCATCTGGTCTGAGA
>CAXHHE010000238.1:0-5606 GCA_964016365.1 uncultured Bacteriovorax sp.
GATAACTGAGCGTCTCGTGGGCTCGGAGATGTGTATAAGAGACAGCATCTTCTTTGAAGCGGGTGTGCGCTTGAAGTCTACTGTGACTTTTGGATTGGTTGTAAATGAAAGGAACTCTACCTTTGCAACATCCCAATCCGTGGCCTTCTTAGCTGCTTGAGCATAAGTGAATCCACCTGAGATAAAGTTATCTTCCTCGAGGAAAACGACTTCTGTCCCTGCTTTAGGAGCAGTAATCTGCAGCTTAAGCCCATCAGGATTGAAAACGAAATCAGTCTTCTCTCCACCGATAGTCTCACTGAAGCGACATTCATATTCTTTGGAAGCGACCACGCGTTCTTTATGAGAAGTCGTCGTTGCACATCCACCTAAAAGTACCAGGGCCATTAAATTTGAAGCTATAAAATATTTTTTCACCTAAAACTCCTTAAAAGGACTTGGTTTCTTATCGAATATCTGACCAAAAAACTTTAATACTTTAATGTTTTTGTCGGACTTTCCGATAAGTATTTAGATTTCGTCTATTTTATTAATGAGAACCATTCTCATAGGTGTGAAAATGAAATTAAAAGCTTTTGTTTTTGTCCTGTTACTGGCCCTTTTTAACTCTCTTCCTGCTTCGGTTCACGCCGAAGATTGTATGAAGATCATCAAGTCCATGCTCCCAAAGATGGACGCCCAGGTGGCCAAGACTATCGATCTCGATAGCCATTTGAACCACAGAAACTTCATCGCGCAGTTTGCAAAGAAAAACAAAATCCCAGTCTTCTTTAAACAGAATGACAAAGGGGTGGATGTCCCAGTGATCCTGCTCAATGCCCAGAGCGGCCCAAAACTTCAGGCCTATTTGGAAAACAGCTTCGGGACACAGGTCGCGCTTCAAAAAGACTGGAACAACGACCACGGTCTTCTGCGCGCTGGTAACTTCATTATCGACCTCGACACTCCAGGGGCACGCGGGTTTGGTGAAATTGAAGAAACAGGTCTGGCGTGGAAAAACCTTCAGACTTATCTGACGAGAAGAACCATCGGATCAAGTCCGACATTAGAAGTGTCTTATCTTCTTACTCCCAATGAAAAAAGTGTCATCGACTACTACCAGAAAGTCAGACGTGCTGCTCTTTTTAGAGTTAAGTTTACTTTCGGAGGTCATGATGGACCTGACTACCCTAACCTTTTAAAGGGTGGTGGTGAGCACTGTTTTATTTTCTGTAAGGCCCAGTCTGTTTACTCCCACGTTTCGGAAATAAAGACGAGATTAAGTGTTCTGGGAATTAAAAATCCAGATAAAACATTAGAAGACCCGGCCATTCAAAAGGCCATTGCTCACGTGCAGACACTAATCAATGACACAAATCCAAACGATCTGCACTCTGAAATGCTTGCAGATAAAAAGACTCTTGCTCTTTTTAACAGCATCTATCCAAAAGAATTAAAGAGTGACCAGAAGAAGTTGGAAATGATCAACTGGCTCGTCTCTTATGACAGCTCAAAAAGATATGGTGAAGTTCTCGATGGACTAGGAGTCACTGGTGATTACGGTATTGATGATGCCATCAATAAGCGCGCTAGTGCGATCTTCGTTTATGATGAAGGTGCTGATCCAGCAGCTTTCAACAACGCAAATTATAGCAACTTTGGTAAATTCGTAAGCTGGCCTGCAACTAAACAATACCCAGTGGATTAGAAAATATGAAAAACAAAATGCAAATTTTATTTTTTCTCACGGCACTGCTCTTTTCGTTTAATCTCTACGCTGATCCGTGTACGGAATTAGTTAAGAACTTAATCGCCAAACAAGACATGCCGGGAATGGAAAAAACCGGTGAGCTTGTCGGACGTTTAAAAAAATTCGCCGATGCCAATAAACTTCCCTATCAGATCCTGGAAGTTGGTCCGGCCGAAAGACGAGTGCAAAAACTCTTCGTCGCCGTGGACATGACAGACGATGCACTGGTGGCCAAATACCTAAAAGAGTTTAACCTCGATAGCGCAGATAAACCTACTCTTGCTTTAGAGTTTGGTTTTGAAGTTCCAAACGAATATGTCTCAGGTGTTCTTCGTACATCTGCCGATCCTAAAGCGCAAATTTATCGTTGGGGTAAGCTAGACCTGACACGTGATGAATGGGCCCGTGAATGGATGATTAAAGGTGGATTCAACCGCTATCCAGAAAGAGAGCAAAACCCGGTTTGGGGTTACTCTCACTTGATTCAGTTAAAACCTGATGAAGCAAAAAACGTAAAGCACTTTTTGAAAAATCCAGAAGAGCGCGGTCCGTGTAAGTCAGACAACTGTGTGGCCTGGACAGCCAGTATCGAGCTAGGGAAAACTAAAACTGGTGCATCAGATGAAGAGCGCAAATACCTCTTTAACGAACTAGGTGTTTCACGTTCATCTGCCCACTATGAAATTGGACGACGCCTAATGCACGCTGCAAGTGAACGTCACTCGGGTGTGGTTGTCTTTGTAAACGGTAAAGAAGGAACGGCCGCTTTTAAGAAAAACTTAGCTGGTCTTCTGCCACCTGAACCGCAAATCCCTTACTCAAACATCATCAAGGGATTAGGTCACGATCCAAAAGGTGAACTAATGCAAGCTGTAGGAAAACTTCCTGACGGCGCACGCATCTTCTTCCCTATCGCGGCCGGTGCTTCTCCAGAAGCGATGAGTGCCTTGATTCAAGCGGCACCAAAACTTAAAAAAGGTTTTGAAATTTCCTTATTAGTTAACGGAATCAACGAGTCGACTCTCAGAAAAGGGGCCGAACTTGCTGACGGAAAAATCCGCTTCAAGTCTTTCTTCGTGGGATCGAACATGAGAAAGCTTCACGGCGAAGGTTATGTAAAATATGTACCGGGTTACTTAAGTGACTTCCCTCGCTATATGAAAGACCCGACAATGAAAGATTTTAAATACGACGCTATCGTTGTGCGCGTCTCACCTGCGGATAAAAACGGGAACCACTCTCTTGGGCCTAACCACGATATGATCCATGCGATCTTAGAAGGTAACCCAAAGGTGAAGATCATTGCCGAAATCAATGAGAACGTTCCGTTTACGACAGGAGATAACATTATTCACTCAAGCCAGATCACGGCTTCGTTTAAGAGTAAGGCAGCACTTGCGGGTCCTCCTGTGGTGCCATTTACCAATGTTGAAAAACGCATTGGAGAAGAGTTAGGAAACTTAATTGATAACGGCTCTACTCTGCAAATTGGTATTGGTAATATTTTCGGCGGTCTTCCTGATGGACTACAAAATGCCGGTAAGAAGAACCTGGTGATTTCAACGGAAATGTTTGGTGATAGCTTAAAAGACATTATGGAGCGCGGGATTGCTAAAAAAGCAGAAACCGGATTCGCTTATGGTTCTGAGGATCTTTATAAGTGGCTTAATAAAAATAAGTCCGTAAAGTTTGTCACAACTGAAGCAGTAAACTCTCCAGCAAATATTCAAAATACGGATAAGTTCCACGCAGTCAACACTGCTTTACAAGTCCGCTTAACCGGAGATGTGAACGCGGAGTTTGGGCCGGAAGGACGACTTTCAAGCCCAGGTGGACAAGTGGAATTCATGTCAGGGGCCGCAAGAAGTAATGGTGGTAAATCAATTATCGCCATCAGATCGACGGCGAAAAATGGAGAGCTTTCAAGTATCGTTCTCGATCTTTATAACGGACACGTGACGACACCTGCAGAAAGTGTTCACTATGTCGTTACTGAATACGGAACTGCGGTTTTAAAAGGCCGCACGACTGGTGATAGAGCGGTGGCACTGATTAACGTTGCCCACCCTAAGTTCAGGGAAGCTCTTCGCGATGAAGCTCTGGAAAAAAATATCATCTCTCCTGCGGAAGCGAGTGAGATTATCCTGGATGCTCCGGTGGTTGCTGACTTTGATGTCCGTCCTTACCAAGGACGTGCGATTGCCAGCCATCAGGAAGGATTCTTCGAGCGCATTTGGAACGCGATTAATATTAACTTTTTTCATGTTTTTAAAATTTACTCACACTAGTAATAAATGAAAAACTTAGTTTTTTTATTCGTTCTTCTTTTTTCTCTTAACACCTACGCCGATCCTTGTATGGATCTGGTTAAGGCGTTAATTGCCAAGAAAAAAGATATGCCGTCACTGGAACACACCAGTGAACTGGTGAAACGTTTAAAAAACTTTGCTGATGAAAACGCCCTTCCTTACCAAATCCTGGAAGTCGGACCCAGCAATCGTAAAGTGCAAAAACTCTTCGTCGGTCTGGATGCGACCGACGAAGCTTTAGTTGAGCGCTACCTCAAAGAATTTAATCTCGAGGACACTAAAAAACCTACACTCGCACTAGAGTTTGGTTTTGAAGTTCCGGATGAGTATGTTTCCGGTGTTCTTAGGACATCATCAGATCCAGACGCACCCATTTACCGTTGGGGTGAACAAGACATTCCACGACGTGAATGGGTCCGAGATTGGATGATCCAGGGTGGTGGTGATTACAAAGGTAAAACCGATCACCCTGAACGCTTAAAAAATCCAGTTTGGGGTTACTCGCACTTAATTCAGCTCTCTCCTGATGAAGGAAAGAACGTTAAAGTCTTCCTGAAAAAACCAGGAGAGCGCGGGCCATGTAAATCAGACAACTGTATCGCCTGGACGACCGGGATTGAATTGGGAGTCACGAAAAAAACTGCGACTGATGAAGAGCGCAAGTATCTCTTTAATGAGCTGGGTGTTTCACGTTCCTCTGCTCACTATGAAATCGGCCGCCGCCTTATGCACGCTGCAAACGAAAGACACTCCGGTGTCGTTGTTTTCTTAAACGGACAAAAAGGTCTAAGCGCTTTCAATAAGACACTGCCAAAGTTTCTTCCACCGGAACCACAGATCCCCTATACTAACATCATTAAAGGTCTGGGGCACGATCCAAACGGTGAATTGATGACAGCGCTAAAAGTTGTCCCTGATGGAAGCAGGATTTTCTTTCCGATTGCGGCCGGAGCTTCTCCAGAAGCGATGAGTGCGCTTATTCAAAAAGCGGCCGGGCTAAAAAAAGGTTTCGACATTTCTATTTTAGTTAACGGGATTAACGAATCAACACTTCGTCAGGGAGCTGAGCTTGCTGACGGAAAAATCCGCTTCAACTCTTTTTTCGTTGGCTCAAATATGAGAAAGCTCCACGGAGAAGGAAAAGTTAAATACATCCCGGGATACTTAAGTGACTTCCCTCGTTTTATCCGCGACCCAAATATGAAAGACTTTAAGTACGACGCCATCGTCGTGCGTGTCTCTCCTGCTGATAAAAATGGGAACCACTCTCTTGGCCCAAACCACGATATGATCCATGCGATCTTAGAAGGAAACCCGAAAGTCAAAATCATTGCTGAAATCAATGAGAACATTCCTTTTACGACAGGTGATAACATTATCCATAAAAGTAAAATCGCCGGGAGTTTCAAAAGTACTGCAAAACTCGCAGGCCCTCCGGTTGTTCCTTTAACAGATGTCGAAAAGAAGATCGGGCTCTATCTCGGGAAACTTATCGATAGTGACTCGACTCTGCAAATCGGTATCGGGAATATTTTCGGTGGCATTGCTGACGGATTACAAAAAGCGAA
>CAXHHE010000239.1:0-5590 GCA_964016365.1 uncultured Bacteriovorax sp.
CAGATGTGTATAAGAGACAGGTATAAAGAACGCCATCACAAAAGAATTTCAGAATCACTACAAAAAGAAATTATAAAAACGAAATTAGATAATCCAACATTTGGACTTAAGAAAGTTAAAGATTTTCTTCACCGGTTTGATGGATTAAAAGTGTCGACAGGCACCATTAGAAAAACTCTTGTGGAAGAAAATATTCCATTAATTAAAATCACAAAAAAACGCAGGCGGTCTTCTGATAAAGTTAGAAGATTTGAAAGAGCTCGCGCCATGCAATTATGGCAAACAGATATTACAAGCTATGTGCTCGCAAGACATAGTCAAAGGGCCTATCTCACAGTTTTTTTAGATGATAACAGCAGATACATAGTCGCTTGGAGTTTGCAATTAAGGCAGACTGGTGAGTTTGTTATGAATTGTGTGCAAGATGGAATTCAAAAGTTTGGAAAACCACAAGAGATTTTAACTGATCAAGGAAGGCAGTATTTTAGTTGGCGAGGGAAAAGTGAATTTCAACACATGCTTGATAAAGAAGGGATTAAACACGTTGTAGCTAGAAGTCATCATCCTCAGACGGTTGGAAAATGTGAGAGACTTTGGGAGACAATCGCGCAAGAGTTTTGGAATAGAGCACGACCTCAAGAGCTATCGGAAGCGCAAGAAAGATTAAAACATTACATTGATCACTACAATCATTTTAGGCCACATCAAGGAATTGATGGAATGACACCAGCAGATCGATTCTTTGGTGTAGAAAGTGAAATAAGAAAAATTTTAGAAGAATCAATTGCAGAGAATGCACTTCGCATGGCCTTAGATGAGAAGCCAAAATCGCCTGTGTTTCTAGTCGGTCAAATAGACGGAAAGAGTGTGTCACTTCATGGTGAAAATGGGCATCTCATTTTTCAATCTAAAGAAGGTTTAGTGAGTAAACTTGGAGAAAAATTAAATTTTAATAATTTTGAAGGACTTTATAATGGGAATAAAACAGAGGAAAGAAAAGAAACACTCGAAAAGAAAACTTCAAATGATGGAGAAGCCAGCTATGCCGATCAAGATTCTTTGGCATCAAGCGAGCGACGATCAGAAGAAGATGGCCTTTACGAATGGGACGATAATGCTAGAATATTGGGTGGGAAGACTCACGAAAACGGAAGCAGCGAAAGCGTTGAACATACCACAGATAAGATTGTGGCAGATGTCTCAACAAGCTTCGAGCGGAATGTTGGTGGGTCTTTTGAAACAACCAACGATAAGGGCGAAGGATATGAAAGAGAAGTCAGAGAACGATGTGAAAGCTTTGCAGAAGAAAATTGCAGAGCTGGAGAGGACGATCGAAATGCAGGATCGTCTGATAGCGATTTTTCGAGAGATGCCGGGATGTCGGACAACAGGTCTGAAGGAAGATACTCCACGGAAGGAGAAGACAATTGCAAAAAAGATACAGCAACGAGTTCAAGAGAAAGATCGGGATTCTTCTACTGGAGAAAGGACGAAAAATAAAGTTGGACGACCTCGCAAAGAGACTACAAGTAACTAAGCGAACTCTGAGATTGTGGAAAGCAAAAACTAAAAAGGATTGTGATGTGAGGTCAGGAAGACCTCGTTATACTTCTGCGGATCATAAGAGAGCAATGATATTGGTTGCCCGTGAATTAAAAAAGCAAGGTTATCCTGGAAGTTCAGCAATAGCGATTGAATTAAAGGGAAAGGTACAATTAAGACTTATAAGAAAGTACGTAACAGAAATAAAAGAGCGCAGACGATTGAGGAAGTTAGAAGAAATAAAAATGAATCAGGTGCGAGTTGAAGTCCAGTCAGTAAATGTAATTTGGACTCAAGATGGAACTCACCGTGGAAGAAAAAATAAAAAAGCAGTTGAGTCTCAGATAATAAAAGATCGTGGTAGTAAAAAGATAATTGGGGCCGTTACTGGACGGGGCGCAAATGGAAAGGAGATTGTTCAGACTTTGGCCTTGTTAAAAGAGCAAAGAGGATTACCTCTGGTGTGGATGACAGATAATGGAGCTGCTTATTGCAATAAAGAAGTTTATGAATATGTTGAACGTGAGAATATAGTTCATGTACGTTCCCTACCAAGAACACCACAACATAACGGCGCAGCGGAAATAATGATGAGGGAGATAAAAACGGATAGCATGCTTGGTAAAAGTACCGTACTGATTAGTGAAAAAGATGCTCATGCACGTTTAATAAATAGTATTTTGAAGATAAATAAGAATAGGAAGAGAATGAGTTTGTCGTTTAAGTCTTCGGATGAAATTGACGAAGAGTTATCGGTGAATGGAAAAAAGATTGATCGTGCTTTGTTTTACAACGAATATAAAGATGAGCTTAAGAAGATTGTGAATGTTGAAAATGCACGTGAAAAAAGAATGAGAGAACGAGAAATAGTTATGTGCTTACTCGAAAAGCATGAGATGATAAAAAGAAAAAGAAGCGGATTGGAATACGGTAGATGAAGAGGAAGTTATTTTGTGAACACTACAGATACTCCAATTTCACCAGAAATTTTCGACAGGCTGCATCCAAAAGCTCTTAATTCAATGAATGTTAATTGATTTTGATCCATTGCTAAATGTTACTATTTTTATAGAAAGCTTTCTACGGTTAGCATGACTTGTGCATTATTTGATCAAATTTAAATTTTGATTAATTTTTTTCCATTATCATCATACATATACTCTATTATCTCTCCCGTCTGAATCATTTTTAAAGCATCGTCGATTACATCTAGAGGAACAGAATACCATTCTTTCGGAACTACTTTCTTACCATTTTTATCAATCACTTCAATATTTAGTTTTACATGGTCAAAAAGCTTGTGAATTAAATTTTCAAAGTATACAGGTTTAATTCCAGCCACTTTATAAGAAGCTACAATTTGAACTTCGGCCATAAGATAAGTTGGATCAGATTTTGCGTATTTAACTCTTTCTTTTACAGGTGTTGTGCTAAATCCAATTTTGTATAAATTGGGAACAGACTTTATTTGTGAATCAATACTTTTTGATGAAAGTACATATATAAAACCTGTTAAATCTTTTTCATCTATCTCTGCTTCGCCTTCACTTAATCTTGGAGGAAGAATTCGCCGCCCATCTTTGTAAAGCTCTGCTGTCAAAGAGCGATGGTACATGTTCGACTCAAGGCCATTTTCAAAAATTAATCTTAATCTAGCATTGTTGCGATTATTTTTAACTTCTCTCTCACCAACTTCTGCAACGTAACACTTTACTCCGCCATATATAAAGAAAGCTCCTTGCTTTACATCTTGTTCATCTCGAAATTTTACTATTTTTCGATCTCCATTTTCGATTTCAATTTGGCATTTTTTAAATAATGGTTCGAAAGTTTCAAAGTCAGCACATTTCTTTCGACGTGCAACTTCTTCTGGCATAGTTGTTACTTTTTCTTCTTTTGATTTTACATTCTTCAAATCAAAAATTGAGCTACCTGGCATCTTTAAAAGATTAAAGGTATCGGTAAGACCTATTTTAGTATTTGGTACTTCTTCAATATCTTCTGGATATATTAATGACTCTTCTTCATTTGTTTCCAGGTTTTTTAGAAGCTGGTATCTATCGTATTCTTTAAGAACCTTAATTTTTTTATAGTCTAATTGTATTTCAAGAAGACGAGAAAAAAGTTGGAACTCTATTGGGCCTCCCCCTTTATCAGTGGGAACTCTCTTGTACTCATCAATAAAATTATTAATTTCTTCAAATTTAGAAATAAGAATAGATTCAGGTGTTGCCTGCTTTTCTTTTGCTTTTACTTCAAGAAGATTAAACTTATCTATTTGTTTCAACTCAGCTAAAACTTCTTGTTTTGACTTTGGAATATATTTCTTCTTATCACTCATCTCTATTTATTTTCCGATTCTGCTCTTCGCAAATAAGCTAGTGCCCTAGCAAGCATTACCTCTACAGGATCAGGCGAATTTATATCTGGTTCTTTTCCTGTTTCAGCGTAAAACTCATTAATTTTTGGAAAAAGATATTTAGCTTCTTCAATAGTCATTTTTGTTGTTTTTAAAGTCACTGCTTGCTGAACAGCTTTTAAAATATCTTTATCAACTGATTTTGATAAAATTTCATAGGCACGTTGAAAAGGATTTATTGATTCAATAAGATCAATATCTAAATCTTCAATGTTGATAAATTTTTCAGCCATCTTAATAAACTGCTTACTACCTTCTATTTTTGTCTCGCAACCAGGTAAGACAGATTCAATATGGTGATGATGAGAAATCACCTGAACATCATCTTCATCCAGCTCAGAATATTTTTCTCTAATTATTCTAGGAACGACTTCTTTTGTTATGTATTCTGGATTTGTTAGCCCTGCAATTGCTTTTCTAATTTCTTCATTTTGAAGAATGGTCGCTTTAAGATCGGCCATATCATTTTCGAGAATTGATCTTCCTAGTTCTGTTTTAGGTGCATTCAATCCTTTTATTTTTATTTCGCCAGGTTTTGGTGGAGTCCCGTCTTTAGGTTTAAATTTGAAAGTTGGAGCCAATACTTGCTCCATTAATAGCGAGCATGTAATTGCTTTAAGCATATTATTTACAGCATCTGCAACGTCACCACTTTTTGCATCTGGCTCTGCTACTAAATTTGTAAATTGGGCATGTGTTTTATTTGAACTATCACGTGTACATCGACCGATAATTTGAATAACTTCTGTTAGTGAACCTCTATAGCCAATTGTGAGTGCGTGCTCGCAAAATGACCAATCAAAGCCTTCTTTGGCCATCCCTAATGCGATAATCAGATCCATGTCTTCAGGTTTTTTAATTTCTCGAAGATAGTCCATCACTTTTGATTGAGTCTCTTCAGTTACAAGATCAGCGACTAATAAAATCTTTCCGTCGCCCTTTCTTTTTACTTTTATAATCCCAGTTTTTTGATCCTGGCTGACAACCTCTCCAATCATATCGAGAATACGATCAACTTCATCATGTTTATCTTTAGTGGATTCACCAGAATTGACGTTTGGAATATGAAGAATAGTTTTCTTATTTGTATCAAGAACTTCTTTCACCGCTGAAAGATATTGGCCTTGATAAAAGTGATAACCAATGCCAAGAGATTTTAAATAGCTATACCCATTTAATTGTTCATAGTAGTTATAAGTTACTTTTGTAAAAAGTGCTTCATCTTCAGGTGATAAAATGGGAACACTATCACCACGAAAATAAGAGCCAGTCATTGCCACAATATGAGCTGATGAATTGCTCATAATATTTCTTAAATGATTTCCAAGCTTACTATCTTCTGTGCTAGATACATGATGAAACTCATCAATTGCAATTAAACAATCATTGAGTTTATCGGGAGAAACTTTCTCACATGCAAAGCGAAGAGTTGCATGAGTGCAAACTAGAATTGGCTCATTATTTCTTAAAAAATTTATAAGTGAAGTTACTTTACTTTCACTCGTCCCGCCAGGCAGACAAAGGTTGCATCTTTCTCCAACTTCCCAATCTGCAAAAAATCCATGCTCCGAAAGCTTAGTCGATTGAAAAGAACCCCCGATTGATCGTTCTGGAACAGCAACAATAGCT
>CAXHHE010000240.1:0-5587 GCA_964016365.1 uncultured Bacteriovorax sp.
ATAACTGAGCGTCTCGTGGGCTCGGAGATGTGTATAAGAGACAGCCCCTATGTTTCTATATCTAACGGATGGTGAAGTTGCTTTCAATACCAAAGAGTGTGTGAATTCTTTTTGTCCGCCAGCTGGCGATGACATGATTTTCTAAAAAACCACGTGGCGGTCAAACTCGAAGAGTGCACATTTTGAACTATCTTTTGAAAAAAATATCCATTAAAAAAATTGAATACGAACAAAAAAGTTCGTTTCCATTGAGGGGGAAAAATTTTATGACAAACAAGAAACTTCTAGGACTCTGTCTTTCACTTCTAACTCTTTCATCTGTGGCGATGGCCGATCTTAACGACATCAAACTTGGTGTTCCAGGATATGGTGGGAACGGATGTCCAGCAAACTCTGCTTCTGTTACATTAAGTGAAGATGCAAAATCTCTTTCAATCATCTTTGACCAGTTCATTGTTGAGGCCGGAGGGATGAACAAGCAGACAGAAAGAAAAACCTGTAATATTGCCATTCCAGTTCACGTGCCACAAGGCTACAGCGTTTCAGTTATCGATGTCGACTACCGCGGGTACGTTTCACTTCCAGCACAGGCCTCTGCGCGCCTTACTGCTGAATACTTCCTGGCCGGATCTCTGGGACCTCGCTTCGATAAAACTTTCCTAGGCCGCACAGATACAGATTACACGTTTAAAAACGTGATTGGGATCAACGCTCAAGTTTGGTCACCATGTGGAGCTGACACAATTTTACGTGTGAACGCAGCGATGCTGGTAAAGACAAACCGTTACCTGGATGAGGCGATGGCCACTGTGGACTCTGCAGACTTTAAAGCGGGGATTTTATACCAATTACAATGGAGAAGATGTTCTCTCTAGTGATAAATTGACTGATAATGATTCTTCCAAAGAAAAAAGGCTTCCTTCGGGAAGCCTTTTTTTATGCCGTTAACACGTAAATCACATCTAAAATATCTATTCTCGGGACAATCATTCCTTTGCTGGCCACATGGAAAACCGCTCGTGGGATCATGAGTTCGCGGTTGTAAATCTCTCGTAATTTTTTCGTTTGAATTTTATCTTCTTCTAAACTTGGAGGAAGTTTTAAAATTCTCTCCAGTCTTCCAATAAAAAGCAAACACTGGTCATTCAAATAAGGGGGGAGATGGTCTTCAAATTTTTTAAATTCACCCAGTAAATTCGCCAGAACCTGTGGGTGAGACTCGTATAAATACTGAGCAATAAGAAAATAAAACTCAGCAATTTTTCTCTCTGGATAGTGTTCTAAATGGTCAATGGCCATTTGAAGATAGTGATAAATAGACTGCGAATCATGGGCATCAAACCCTTTTTGCGCTTCCATCATCAGGTGAAGGCCTGTGTGGTACTCAGGATCAAAATTAACTGCTTTTTTTAGCTTGTGAGGAGCTTGTTTTGCCCTTCCAAAGGAATCGCTGATCTCGATAATGTCGGTGTTAAAAATCTTTGGGGCCGGGCCGCCTAAATAAAGCGCCCTTCCCGCAGTTGGATTCATGGTCATAATCGAAAGACTGGTTGAAGTGACGTTGTCTAGTTCATAGTCTTTAAAATTGCGCGATGTAATCTTTTGATCCAGCGGCGTCGACATCAGTTGAATCAATTCCGCTTCTGTCGGCTGTGTTTTTTTCTTGTCCAGGAATTTATGAATCTTTTTAGTGGCGATACTCTCTCTCATCAGGTTGTACTGATCAAACCCCAATGGGAGAAATTGTCTCTGGTTGAGTGATTTATCTTCGAGATGATTACAAAAATAGAGAATTCCCGTCTCTGGAACCTCAAGTTCGTTGATAAAAGGTTTATCGCCGTGAAGGTCACAGGCGAGGACTTCGCCGTTTTTAAACGTCATATACAAACACCAGGTCGTGATCGTCTGATGAGTGTTGATAAATTCGATCGCCGATTTTTTATCGCGGGCCTCTTTTGTCAGGGCAAAGATGTATTCAAAAATCGACATCCCTTTCGGGTTAAAAATATTGGTGAATTTCTGATGCAAGGCCAGAGTTATTCCATCTTCAGTCATCAGAGTGATTGAGGGATAGGGAATACCGCTTGCTCCAAAGCCTAACATTTTCGGCATGCCAGTCAGGTCGTAGGAAATGGCGCGCTCATAACGATCGTACGAGCCTTGTAGAGGGAAATCGAGGATGCGCCCATGAACGACTTCGCCTTCCGGGTTTCTTAGCATAAAACTCGAACAACCCAGGTTTCCTTTGATAAATCCCGGTGCCCATTTACTCATTGAGCTCACGAGTTCGGGAATCAGCATCACATAGGCCGCCTCATCAACGGCGATACCCATGCCTTCGGCGTAGTGCTTTAGGTGACGGAATTGATCGGTATTTTTTAAAAGGGAATTCTTTAGGACGGCCTTTCCCACTTCCTGAATCACTAAGTTTACGGAGTTCCAGGGCGTTCTCAGCATCATTTTGACGTCTTGATGAACAAGTTTTCCCACTTCGCGGTCCTTGAGCCCCAGCTGGTAAAAGTTTTCGTCTATGTCGCCGATCAAAGTAAGTAGATCCATATCTTTGTTGGGTCCTAAAAGTGGAGTGATGTATGTTTGATATTGTAAATGCAAATGACCTTGGAAGCAATCAATGGCTCAATATCTTCCTTCTGATCGCCGCTCTTTTTAGAGTGTATTTAGAGATTATTAAATTTGATTTTGCTGCTCTTCCATTGACCAAAGGAATGTTTCAAGGAGATGAAGAGCGCGCCCGTCAATTTCACCGCAGCGGACTTTTTTTGAGTCTGGGTTATATTGTGCTTTCTGCGCCTTTTACGCTTTTTGCCTGAGCTTCTTCCATCATTTTTTGGAACTCATCCTGGTAAAGCCCATCGTACATCTCAATCATCTCGAGGTACTTCTTTTGCTTTTCAAAAATAGGTGAGAGTTGGAGCTCGTCAGTTTTGAAGCGCTTTCTGATATAAATCTTGATACCGATTTTTTTCCCGCGGTTTTCTTTTCTTTTTCTGGTTAGAAGATTATCCAGCTGATAGATCTTATTTAAAAACTGTGAGTTTTGTTTTTTCTTAAGCTGGAAAATATCCTGCTCTTTAATTTCATTCCAGATAACCCAAGGATCAATGTCTTCGCGCAGGATTTTTGTCAACGTCAGGTAGATCGTCGGGTCCGACTCAAAATTATCGCCCATAAGTACCAGCTCATCCGGAATCCCGGTCATCAGTAGAATATCTAAAAGGTGATTGAGCTTGTAGAGACCCTGAAGCTTTAAATCCTTCGTGGTTAATTCACCATCGAGGAATGAAAAAAAGTGGCGGTAGTCTTTTAAGAAAATCCCGGCAGAAAAAATATTATTCTTATATAACCAGTCTCTCATGGCATCTTCATAAAAATGCGGAGAGGCCGAAAGAATAAACGGGTGATGTCCGCGGCGGATATAGCGATGAAGAATTTCTACCGAACTTGCCACTGTTGGGTTTTCCTCCAGCGAGCGGGTAAGTGAGCGGTAGACTTCTTTGGTTGTTGAATACTTCGTATCCACCAGAGTCTTGTCAAAATCGCAGATAATAAGTTTTTTCGGAGAAAAGATACGCAGAGGGATGTATGTCCCTAGATGCAGCTCCAGCCCCGGTCTTTTTTTGGTTTCGTAAATTTGCAGGATCTCGATTTCTTCGCGCTCTTTGGTCAGCGGGATCTTGAAATTGAAGTTTCCAAAAGAGTCAGATTCAAAAGATTTTTTATAAATCTCACGTTGATCCTTTGAGACCCCAATTATCTTCATGGTGAACTGGTAAGCGTTTAAGAGACGCAGGGCCTGAATGGGAAGTTTCTTCGTCACAATGTCGAAGTCCAGGTTTTGGGCCATCAGGTTCTCTTTCATTGTAATAGAGGCCTTGATGTTGATTGAATCATCAGTGACAATGGCCAAAAAATGTACGAGGTGAGGTCTTTTCATAAACGCTGTTGCTCTCTTAGGTGAAGTATAGCAGAATTAAGAAATAGTTAAAAAGGATTATTGCAGATGGGGCATGTCGAACAAACTGTCTATATTGAATATTTAGGAAACGTTGACGTTTATTTAGGAATGGGAATCAAGATTGTCACAGGTCTGATTCTGGGAAGCTTAGTTGGTTATGACCGCGAACAGAAAATGAAGAATGCGGGGATCAAAACGAATGTTTTGATCTGTTTAGGAGCGACGCTTTATACTGCCATTTCAATGCTTGGGCACGTTCAAGGCGGCGGGATTGAGTACGATTCTGCGAGGATTCCAGCTCAGATCGTTTCAGGGATCGGTTTCCTTGGTGCCGGTGCCATCATGAAAGATAAAGGTAACATCATCGGACTTACGACGGCAGCGACTATTTGGGTTGTGGCGTCAATCGGGATGACAATCGGGTATGGATTCCCGGTTATTGCTACTATTTTTACGATTACAATTCTTTCGGTTTTAAAACTTCTAGGGCCAATCTACCAAGGCTTCGAGTCGACAAAAAACCACAAATACTATCATATTGAAGTTCTTTCACACGGGGATATTAAAAACCTGGTTAAAGAAATCGTCTTTAACACGACTGATAGAATTGACGAGCTTCATGAGCAGATTGTCGATAAGGAAACGAACAAGAGACACATTGATTTCTACGTGTACATGCACCCGAAAAAAATGCGTATCATGGGTGATGAACTTCGCGACATCGTCCAGGTTGACCGCGTTCACTATCACCAGATTGAAAGCAAAAGCACGACAAGCGAGAGTTAATTAAGCTTTTTTGATTTTAAAAGTCAGCATCCCGTCCTGATAGTTCTGGGTGATGTGTTTTGGACTCAGGAGATCCTTAGCGTTGAACTCTTTTGAGAAAAGTTCACTGCGGGTAGACCTGTTTACACTGCCATCTTCGCCATTGGTGCTGTCAGTGTATTTTCTTGAAAGGGTGATTTTAATATTTCGCCCTTGAGTTGAAAGGTGCACGTTTTCTTTCTCATAATCGGCCACTGGCAGGCTGATTGTCACTGTTTCTAAGTCTTCCACCATACTTGGGTTTAGTTTATCCACGCGGTAGAAAGGGTCAGTGACCTTGTCAGAGATTTGTTTTTTTTCACTTGAGGTCTGATCGACCATTTTTTTCACGTCAGCGGCAAATGTCGTTTTTAAATGGCCCAGGATTTCATCGTGTTCCTTTACCATTCTTTCATAACGGACTTTAAAATCGGCCTCGCGCTGTTTTAGCATTTCTTGCTGGTGCTTATCTTGAAAGGCCAGCTGGTCTTTATTCACGCGGTTTTTTTCGTCGCTTAAGCGCTTATTTTTTTCCGCGTCCATCGTCATCATTTTTTTGAGTTCGCTTTTTTGTCTTTCGACTTCCTGATTGTGAAGGCGTACATCGTTGTCGAGTTTGTCGCGGAAGTTGCGCTCACCTGTAGCTGCTTTTTGATTGAAGTCGCTTGATAGGGCATTGATCTCATATTGAGCGTTACTTTCCATCGCCATTTTTTCGATTTTTGATTTCGTTGCGATTTCTTTTACCGCATCCCTGTCTCTTATACACATCTGACGCTGCCGACGAAGGCTTCTGTGTTTTTGTGG
>CAXHHE010000241.1:0-5572 GCA_964016365.1 uncultured Bacteriovorax sp.
GGCTCGGAGATGTGTATAAGAGACAGCTTATAAAGAACTAGAAATCGATGGAATTAAAATTGCGATTCTAGGACTGACAACAAGTGATTTTTTCTTCAGCTGGACTCTTGATGGAAGCACGATTGAAAGTCCTTATAAGACTGCTCAAGACTACGAAAAAATCTTAAAGAAAAGAAACAACGACTTCATCATCGCCCTTACTCATATTGGAGTAAACCGCGATCTTAAGCTGGCTAAAAAAACCAGCAACATCGATTTAGTTGTTGGAGGGCACTCGCACACAACTTTATTTGAACCTCTTTATGAAAAAAACAAAAGAGATGTGAAAGTTCCGGTTGTTCAGGCGGGATTTCACACGAAATACTTAGGAAGAATCGTTGTTGACCTGGAAAAAGGAAAACCTTTAAAAGTGGTTTCATACCAACTTGTTCCGGTTAAATATAATGGCGAAGATCAGGAAGTAAAATCACTGGTAGAAGACGCTGATCACGAATTAGATAAGATGTACGGCCGTGAGTGGCTTAATGAAGATGTTGGTTACTCAGACTTAAAAGAAGAAGATAAATCGGGATCGAGAAAATGGGCCTACTTCATTGCTGATGCTTTAAGAGAAAAAGCAGGAACAGACCTGGCGATGCATGTTTCATCAATGAACGGAGAAAACTACCCAATCGGAAACATCAACAGACGCGATATTATGAACTCAATTCCCCGCGTGTTTGACATGAAAGACACTCACGGGTGGTCAATTTACACAGTAAAAGTCAATGGACTCCTTTTGAAAACTCTTTGTGAAACACTGGCGCATTTTGGGCAGCCACTGAGCTTCTCTGGGATGACACTGGAATGGGTAAAAACTCCATTTGGGCCAAAAATTGGCAAGGCCTTAATCAATGGAAAGAGAATTAACATTTTTAAAGATTACACGGTGGCCTTAACTGAAGGAATTGTAAGAGGAGCAGTTGAAATCTCTCCAAAAACAAAAGTGATCCTGAAGAACCCAATGAAAACTCAGTTTAAAATTTGGGAAACACTTGAAGAGAAAATTGAAAGAGATATTAAAAATATCAATAAAATTACGGAAGCTAATCACGCATTTTTCTTCCCTGATGTTGATTAGTTCGGACAATGAGACCGAAAAAAAAGGCCCTCGTAATGAGGGCCTTTTTATTATTTAAGCTTCAACACATTTTTGGTGTGCTTTTTGAATTTCCACACAGATTTCATTTATGTTCATGTTCGATAGAACAGTCGGCTCAATGATGTTGTGGTAGAGGTGAGGAAGGTGCTTTAAGTCTTCCATAAATGTTAAATTTTTATTGGCGTCTACTTCGTCTACTTTCTTTACCGGTGTAAAGTGAGGAGCTGTTGTTAACACGTGTGGAGTTTCATTGATGAGACCATTGATGGCCTTCACAACTTCTACGAAGCGGTCTAGTTCAGCCTTTGAGTAAGACTCTGTTGGCTCAATCATAAGTCCGTAAACTTCAGGGAAGGCTACTGTCGGAGCGTGAAGACCGAAGTCCAGGAATAGCTTTCCGATTTTAGCGATGGCCTGAGCTTTTGGAGTTCCACCTTTTTCAATTCTATCAAAAGTCTCTTTTGAGATCGTTAAGATAAACTCGTGCATACGTGTTTCATTTTCACAGTTTTCAGGAAGTGAAGGGTAGATTGGTTTTAATCTGTCGTATAGGTAACGAGCAGCTAGAACCGCCACACCAGACATGTCACGTACACCGTTTCCACCAAGAGCTTTGATGTAAGTGTAAGCGCGCACTTTGTGAGCGAAGTTTCCGACGTGACGGTGGAAAGATCCGATTGATTTTGGAGCTTTTTCTACGTCAAAGAAGTTTCCTTTTTTCACAACCTGGATACCTGGAAGGTAGTCAACCAGACGATGAGAAACGGCAACGATTCCATCTCCAGGACCACCACCTCCGTGAGGGATTGTCCAAGTTTTATGGAGGTTGTTGTGAACAGCATCGACGCCCATTTTATTTAAGTCGATCCACCCTGCAATGGCGTTCATGTTTGCACCATCCATATAAACCAGACCACCAACTCCGTGGATTAAATCGGCCATCTCTTTAAATGATGTTTCAAATAACCCAGATGTATTTGGGTTCGTCACCATTACACCTGCGATGCGAGTGTTGTATTTTGCCACTTCAGCTTTTAATTGATCGAAGTTGATGTGACCGCGGTTGTCCGCTTCAATGATCACGATACCGTACTGAACACCATCGACAGTTTTTGTTTCAAATCCTGCCATTGTTGCTGTTGCCGGGTTTGTCCCGTGAGCTGATCTTGGGATTAAAACGATATTTCTTGTATCAGCTTCACCATTATTTCTGTGGTAGCCCTGGAAAAGTTTTAGACCAACAAGTTCTCCTTGAGCTCCCGCAACCGGTTGAGTTGTGACAGCTGGAAGACCAGTGATTGATTTAAACATTTCCTGGATTTCATAAAGAACTTCCAGAGACCCTTGCACGTCTTCAATCGGTGCTTGAGGGTGAACGTCTGTGAAGCCTTTTAATCCTGCTGCCCAGTCGTTGATGTACGGGTTGTATTTCATTGTACATGAACCAAGCGGGTAGATGTTGTCATCCGGGCTTACGTTTAAGTCAGCAAGTTTTTTGTAGAAAGACTTAATTTCTTCAACATCAAGATTTGGAAGACCAACTGGAGTTGTTCTTAGGAAGTCCTCTGGGATTTCCGGAAGAAATTCATCGTTTTCTTCTGCTTCAAAGTTCTCTGCAAAGAAGTTTTCTAGTTTTTCTAAATCTTCATCGTTATGCACATCGAAGAATGAAAGAAGAAGCAGGTTTCTGCCGTCGTGAAGACGGTTAGAGACATCAACTCCAAGCTGAATGTTTGCTTTAGAAGCTTTTGCCTGAAGGTCTTTTACTTTTACAGGTAGCTCAAGCACGAACTCGTTGTAGAAAGGAGTTGAAGGGAACGCCAGGTTTACACCTTTATATTGAGTCAGGATTTGCGCCATTTGAAGAGCGTAATCGCGACCTGCTAGAGCAGCTTCAGTCATACCATCTTCACCGCGAGCTAGAATGGCAGCTCCGGCCGCACTTGCTACGAAAGACTGGTTAGAACAAATGTTCGATGTCGCTTTTTCGCGACGGATGTGTTGCTCTCTTGTTGAAAGAACCATACACAGGGCATCTTTGCCGTTGATATCGCGGGCCCTTCCTACAAAGCGGCCGGCAGTTTGTCTGATGTCGTTTTTATTTTTGTCGTTGTAGCGAATCCCGAAGATCCCAAGACCTGGGCCTCCGAAGTTTGGACCGATTGCTAAGTGTTGTCCTTCACCAACAATCATGTTGGCCCCTTGTTTTTGGCTTCCGAATTCAGATGGCTGAATAAGTCCTTCAGTCGCCAGTAGCATTGGATCGAAAATCGCAATCGATTGAACTTGAAGTTCTGAACACAGGTCAGTTAACGAGTGGACGTCTTCAAGGTTTCCATAGTTGTTGACTTGAGGAAATACGATACAGGCTAATTTCTCACCAAGGTCTGTGGCCATTTTGTGAAGAGTGTCGCGGTTTGTGATCCCTGTGTCTTTATCTGTAGGAACAGTGATGATGTTTAACCCAGTTTCTTTGGCCTGAGTCTTTAGAACTTCGATGTCACCTGGGTAAAGTGATTCACACACAAGAGCAGTGTTAGAGCCTTTTACCAGTCTTGTTGCTGTTTGAATGGCTTCATAAAGCGCTGTTGATCTTTCGTAGAAAGAAGCATTGATTGCTTCAAATCCTGTCAGCATTGAAAGAGTTGAAGAGTAGATCCAAAGAGTTTGAAGTGTTCCTTGTGATCTTTCTGGTTGGTATGGTGTGTACGCTGTTGTTAACCCTCTAAGGTCACAAACGTAAGGAACGATGTCTTGAACTTTGTAGTTTTTTAAACCATCGCCGATGAAACAAGTTTTTAAATTGTTTTTTGCGGCCAGAGCTTCCATGTGAGCGATCAGGTCGTTGTAACCTAATTCTTCTGTCACGAATGGCGCCTTATCAAATTTCACGTTGTCCGGGATGTGCGAGAATAAATCTTTTAGCTCTTTTGCTCCAAGGGCCTTAAGCATTTCGCCTTGCTCTTCTTTTGATGAAGAGATGTAGTATTTTTTTAGCTCGCGCGGCAGTTTCGTCGGGTCATAGGGAAGCTTTTTGAAATTCGTAGTCATTTCATTTCCTTTTTGGATGGTTCTTTTAAAACGCAAAATATGCGCCTATAATAGCCAATAATGAATGAGTTGATAAAGATAAAAATGAGCGATGAGAACGCTTCTTTGTGGCCGGATTTTCTAAAGTCCGCCCTTCATGAAAATGAGCGTTTTTCACTGGTAGTTGAACCAGAGCGTAAGTTATGTGATCTCTGCGATTATCTTTATTACCGTGAGGAGATTCTTTCGTTTCACTCCAATGAATTGGGGGAGATGAGTTTTGATTTTGAAGAACTCATGAAGTATCACCAGAGACAAAACTACGCACTTTCTAAAGAACCATTGGCAAAAGCGCTGGCGATAAAGGGCAGTGGTGAAAAAAGAGTGATTTGGGACACTACTTGTGGCACGGGTAAAGACAGTTTATTGATCTCGTTTTTTGGAGCAAAACTCACCAGCTTTGAGCGAAACCCGGCCGTTTTTCTCCTCTTAAAAGACGCTTTGCGAAGATTCCCGGTGGATTTTCATTTAGAGTTCGGCGATGCCCGCACGCTCTCGCATTCTCATAAACCTGAAGTCATCTATTACGATCCCATGTACCCCGCCAAAAAGAAATCGGCCTTGGCCCGCAAGGAAATGCGCATTTTTAAGGAAATTGTCGGTGATGATCCGGACTCAAAAGAATTTTTAGAGTGGGCCTTAAAGACCGCAACAGAGCGAGTGGTGGTCAAGCGCCCACTTGAAGCAGACCCGATTAAAGAAAAGCCGACAGCTAGTTATACGGGTAAGAGCACTCGTTACGATATGTATAAGATTTTTTAGCCGCCACTGCGTCTTGTTTTAAAACCCAATTTCATGAGCAGCGCCTCGGCCTTATCTCTTTGATCCCCTTGAAGTTCAATCTGGGGCTTGGCCTCTTTTTTATAGGTTCCACCTGTTCCACAATGGTTTTTTAATTTTTTGGCCAGGTCTTCAAAGTAGGCCGGGTTAAAAGGAAAATCGTGAATCACTGTCACTAGTTTCCCACCGCGCTGGTTTTTTTCCAGCTTTAACTTCAAGGTCACTTTGGCCGGATCAATGGGCACTGATTGGAGAGGTGAGTCAGCGCAAACGCATGGGTCTTCACCACATTTTTTGCAGAGTTTTAAATGGGAGCCATCGCTGGAGTAAACAAGACGGGTGGCACTTTCTTTGACAGGTTTATTTTGTTTCATTTTTAGCGGTTTTTCATTATTCTAATTTAATCAAAAAAGAGATTTTATATTAAAAGGATTGAGTAGGTTATGGCAAAGAAATTTGACGTTTATGGAATTGGAAACGCCCTGGTCGATATGGAATTTGAAGTCACAGCGGACTTCTTAAAAAAGGCCAACATTGAAAAAGGTCTTATGACCCTGGTAG
>CAXHHE010000242.1:0-5557 GCA_964016365.1 uncultured Bacteriovorax sp.
CGTTACAATAGTTAGAAATTTTTTAAAGCGCGAACCAAAGGGAAAAAGTTATGTCTGAATTCACAAAGAACAAAACAGCCGGCGTTTTTGCTACTGTTTTAATCGGTCTCATCATTCTTGCTTTCATGTTTACTGGTTACCAACAATTTGAAGGCGGCGGATCTGTCTCTCAAGTTGGGTCAGTTGGTGGAATGCCAATCAAGCCTGAAGAGTACCAGCAAGAATACAATCGCCAGATTGAGTTCTATAAACAAATTATGGGTGGAGAGCTGACTGCAAAGCAACTTGAAGGCCTGAAAATCAAAGAAAGCACGATCAAAAACATCGTCCAAAGAAAGTTGATGGTGAAATTTGCTAAAGATCTCGGAACTTTTCCATCAGATGAAGAAGTTAAAGCTGAAATCAAGTCGCTTCCTTACTTCCAAACTAACGGTCAATTTGACGTTAACCGCTACAAAGGAATTCTCTCTGCAAACCGTCTGACTCCACTTGAATTCGAACAAGATGTTGTCGACCAGATCAGAATGAAAAAAGTTCAAGAACTAGCTGGAAACTTCCCGCTGTCAAAAGGCTACATGGCCGACATGGCAAAATTCCGCGAAGACCAACTGAATGTTGAAGTTGTTCAGATTTCAAAACACTCTCTTTCTCAATTCATTGATGTGTCTCAAGACGAACTGGCAAAGTTCCTTGCTGTTGAAACAAACCAAAAAAGAGTTGAATCAATGTTCAACGAAAGAAAAGACAGCTTAAACAAACCTGAAGAAGTAACTGCTCGTCACATTCTGCTTTTAACAGAAGGAAAAGATGAAGCTGCGGTAAAAGCTCAAATTGAAAAAATCGCTAAAGAAGTGACTCCTGGGAACTTCGCTGCAAAAGCTAATCAGTACACTGAAGATCCATCTGGAAAAGGTAAAGGCGGAGAGCTTGGAAGCTTCCAGAGAGGAAGAATGGTTCCTGAGTTCGATCAAGTCGCTTTCACTCAAAAACCAGGGACAATCTCTGCTCCGGTTAAAACACAATTCGGTTACCACTTAATCTTCGTTGAAAAGAAAAATGAAGGTATGACCGCTAAGCTTGCTGACTTCCGCGAAAAATTTGCTCGTGAAATTATCCAAAAAGATAAAGTTGAAGATCTAAAGAAACTTACTGTAGATATCGCTAACAATATGAGACGCGCGCTTGAAGCTGGAAATGAATCAGAAGTTAAGGCCTTAGCTGCAAAATACAAGCTTCAATACAACAAAGGAACTGCTAACCGTATCGACGGGATTTCAACAGGAGCTTACGTTTCTGCTGATAACATGAAGGAACTATTCGCTGGAGACCTATCTAAGCCGAAGTTCAATTCTTTTGATGACGGTGCAAACCTGATTATGGTAAGAAGCACGGCGGCTGCAAAAGCTACAGATCTAAACGCCCAAGCGAAGACTGCAAGTGATGAAGCCGGCCTTAAGAACGCCCTAGCTCGCAAAATGATGGACAACATCCTAAAAGAGCTTGAAGCGAACACAAAGGTTAAAATCAACCATAACGTTTTACAGATGTAATTTAAGAGATAAGAAAGTAATGGCCGACAAAAACTCAAAATGGGATCTAAATGTACCGGGGAAATTCTACGTTGATGACCAATGTATCGCTTGCGATGCTTGTGTTATGGAAGCCCCGAATTTTTTTACCATGAATGATGATGACGGCCATGCTTTTGTTAAATTACAGCCAAAAACTCAGGTAGAACTTGAAGAATGCCTGAGCGCCATGGAAGCCTGCCCTGTCGAAGCTATCGGCAACGACGGTGAAGCTTAGGCCACCTTTTTCCCTTCTGATAATTCAACCGCACTAACCAGAGTTTTATCCAGGATTCCTGAAATCTCAGTCGCTGATTTGGCGCTGACTTCGGCAAGTTTTTCAAACTCATTGATGACCAGTAAAAGATCCTTCCCATTTTCACCGGATTTAACGGCTTCAACTGAGGCATTAAAAAAGAGCTGCTTGGCCTGAAACATACTTTCGTTAATTGTTCTGTTTTCTTCCTTAATCGCGTACATGGTCTCGATCATTTCACTAAAATACAGCCCAGTCTCCTCTTTAACCGGAGACTTTCTCAAATACTTGTTTAAGAGCATTGATGATAAAAACATCAAGACCCCCATCGCCGTCGTCATACATTGAAAAATAAAAATTCTCTCTTTATTCTTTTTTGTTTCTTGATCCAGACGGACCCTTAAAGTCTCTTTGAAATCCATTATCGTCTTACTAAAATCTGTCGAGAAATTAAGATAAATCTGATTATGCAACAGTCTCTTTGCCAGGTCTAAATTCGGCACTCCTTTATTTTTGTAGCCACCATTTACATCGTGATAAAAACCTTGAACAGCATGAATGGCCTCAACTTCAGCATTCATTAAATCATTTGAAAGCTTCACTGCACGCTCTACTTTATTTAATTCATTGCGAGTGAATCCCTGCTTTTTTGACCATTCTTTTTTAGATGATTTTATAGCATCGTACTCTTGCGCCCATTTCACTTCACCGGTCACAACATATAAACGCGCAAGACGGGCCAGATCATCAGAACTTTTTTGTAACTCCTGGATCCCCTCCATTGAAGTGTGCCTGAATTCGTTTAACTGATTCATTTCAAAAGAAGTCCACAATGAGGCGCCAATCGAGCCCAAAAGAAGAGCAAGTAGAATCATATTGATTCTGGAAATATTGCGGTAATTAAGTAGTTTTGACATCAGAATAGACCTCAAAGATTCGGCAACGAACTCCTATCGAGACAGAGGGGATTTTTCTAAACTTAAGATTTGAAAAAAGATTTATTGGCCGGAACAAAAGACAGGACCTGCACGAAAACAGGCCCTGTTAGAACTCATATCTAAAGATTCAAAAATAATTGATCAATCAATGTATTATCTTGGTTGAACGTCTCAATCTTTAATGTTCGATTAGAATATTTTACTTTAGTAAAAGTTAAGGATTCTGAGTCGAATTTTTGTACGTATGGGTTATTAAAAGTTGGCTTATTAGCGCGCCCACCAGCAGGGCCGGCGACTAAATAATGGACACCGTCTTTGAATGAACGTTCATACATATGAGTATGTCCGCTCAAGACCAGCTTAACACCGTATTTTTCAACCAACGGAACGAGCTTTCTTCTTAACTTCATAACAGCGAAACTTGTGAACCTGTTTAATGAAGATGAATACACCGGAAAGTGAGTCGCGAAAATTAGTGGAGTGTTGCTCTTTTGAGCAGCCTGCATTTTCTGCTCTAACCATGTCCACATCTGAGTCTCTTCATCACTTTTTAAATCACCAAAGTTGCTGTTCCAGATGACTAATTGAAAACCTGGCATTTCAAAGAAAAGGTTTCCGTTTGTCGGGCTTCCTTCCCATCTCATGTATTTCTGGAAAAACTTTGGAAGAGCGTAATCAACTTTGTGTCCACGGTAATCATGGTTTCCAATCGCCGCGATTTGCGGAACGTCCATCAAGTAAGCTTTCCCACCAAGAAAGTACTCAATCCATTCTTGTTCATCTTTTTGTCCATTTTGAACCACATCTCCACCGTTAATTAAAAACTGAAGTGGGTCGATTGAATGGTGATAAGCGATAACCTTGGCAACAGCTTCGTGGCGGTCTTTATATTGTTGAGTATCGCTGATAAAACCAAACGTATAATCCGGAGCTCTCGATCCTTCTGTACAAGAGAGACCTTCATAGTTTTTTGTGAAAATAACCTCGTTTGTCGCGGTATCGCGGATGCGCAGGTCTTTACTGACTCCGCACTCCTCTTTTCCCAATTCTGTTTGGTAATGAATTCCTTTTTTGTAGTCAAAAGAACGTTTAATCTTCTGTCCGTCTTCAATCACTAATTTCTTATCTTCATTTAACTGAAAATTTAAAAGAAGCTGTCCATTAGTGTGCTTGAGCGTGTAAGGGGCCACCTTAAACAAATCGCCCGAAAAGGCCAACGAAGGGCCGACGATACATAAGGCAAGAAGCCCTAGTCTTAAGTTCATCATTGAAATCATCCTTGATTTTTATTTATTACTTAAGAGTTTCGCTTAGATTTAAAAAGAAAACAAGATGCGTGGATGTCAGGAAATCATCAGGTCTGTGTTGGCACAAACCTGATGAACAATTGGGCTATTTTTCTCTGAATACTTTTCTTAGGTCTTTTGGATTTGTCTGACGATATTGATCCAGTGTTAAGCGCAGCTCCTCTGTCGTCATCCATCTGCCAGTTTTCTCAAAATGTTCCTGGTCGGCCTTAGTGACAACTGGAAGTAAGTTGCCGCCAATAGACTTTAAGCTCGCCATCGTCGTAATCGTTAAACTTGGAACATCTTTCGTAAAATCTTTTGGGATTCCAGAAATCTTCGACATCATCCCCCAAAGTCCCGGGATGTATCGTGTCGACCAGATCACCTTTGCAGCAACACTCGTCATGTTTTCATAAATGCGGTAATCGTAATCCTGAATCCATCTGAACATCTCCCCTAAAAGAGCGTCCTTTCTCCACGAATCGCGCATCACGCGGTAATCTGTCCAGTCTAGCACTACATCAAAACGTGAGTCTGTCTCCATATCCGTCGGAACCATCATCGGCCCTTTTTTAACGCCGACGCGTTTTAAGAATTTCGGGTCATCTAAAAGAATCTGTGACTCCATTTCCGGAATAATCATCGCTCCGTTAGAAACCGTTTTATAAGCATCGTAGGCCACTTCTTCGCATGACATTTTGCTGTTGTCGGAAAAATCCAACTCATAGTCATACGGAATGTACTTCTTTTCAGATTTAAGCTTTTGAACCTTATCGTACATATAGTTGGCCGCTTTCGAGGCCATGGCCTGATCTTTTGCTCTTAGTACTAGGATGCGGGCGTTTTCGTTTTTAAGCGCCTCTTCAATCGGGAAAATGCTCACGCCTTTTCCGACATAAGATTCAATCGTTGTGACTTCTTTTGTTTTTTCATCAACATGAACAAAAACAATATGGCTGAAAACTGATTTAGGTGCAGCTAATTCTGAAATGGTGCTCGAAACAAAGCTGATCCCTTTAGTGATCATGATATCGCCGTTTTTAAACTCGAATTTAGCCTTTGGATCAATCCCCGCTCCTACATGGTAAGGACGGTATTTATCGGCTTCATAAACCGGCACAGGTTCTTCCTGATACTTTATTGAATCAGCAGAGATCTGGGCGTCACTGTAGTAGTGAACTCCAACATAATCCTCTACCATGCGCATTTTCAGGTAAAGGTCTTTAACTTTCGCCTTACATTCAACCGGTAGAATATCCAACATAGAGTGAATGGCCATTCTGGCATCAAAACTTTGGTCCAGGATTTCCTGTCCCTGGTTTTTAATGACTTCGATATTCAAAGTCTCTGGCGCTTTACTGTATTGTTCAATCAAAAGTTCTAAATCGCGGCTACAGCTTTGAACATTAAAATCTCTTGTTGCAACTCGGTCAATGATCACCTGGGATTTTTCCAGGAGGTCCAGTGACTGTCTCTTATAAACATCTCCGAGCCCACGAGACTCTC
>CAXHHE010000243.1:0-5541 GCA_964016365.1 uncultured Bacteriovorax sp.
TACACAGAAGCCTTCGTCGGCAGCGTCAGATGTGTATAAGAGACAGCTTGAGAAGTAGTATCAAAGGCAAAAGAAGCCTGAGACATTGCAGCGATTGATAAAGCGAGCATAAGTTTTTTCATAAGATACCCCTCAAAATGACATTTTCGTGGGCTTTATTTATCACGGGGACACTTCTTGCGGCATAGGCCTTGTAAAAATTATCTAAATACCAAAAAAAACAAAAAACCAGCTCATCATTTTGCCTCTTTTCTGGTATTTAAGGGCCATGGAAGAAAAGACAAAACCCGCGCCTCCGCGCTGGGCGAAGATATTTAATATTATAGGAAAAGTGTTTATTGCACTTTGGGTCCTGGCCATTATCTATGTGGGCTATCTTTTGTCTCCGTTTGTCGGAGCGATGTATTCCATCACAAAAATTCCGAACACGTATTTTGAAATCAAAGTCGATAAAGAAAATCACCGCGCGATTTATAAACAAGTGACAACGATGCCAGGGGACTGGGTGCCGTTAGATAAAATTTCTAAACGCCTGCGTGGAGCGATTATCTCGAGTGAAGACGGGAAGTTTTACACTCACCCAGGTTATGATATCGAAGAGCTTCAGGATGCCATCAACGATGGAGTGGTGAAGAAAAAGAAAAAAGTCCGTGGTGCTTCAACTATCACTCAGCAGTTAATTAAAAACCTCTATTTCCAAAGTGACCGCAGTGTCTGGAGAAAGGTTAAAGAGATGGCCCTCACTCTATGGATTGAAGACCATGTGGAAAAAGATAGAATCCTTGAGACTTACCTCAATGTGATTGAGTATGGTGAAAATCTCTACGGGATTAAAGACGCGGCGAAATTTTATTTTAATAAAGAACCAGCTAAACTTACGGCTAGAGAGAGTGCATTTTTAGCAATGCTTTTACCAAGCCCTAAGCGCTACGCTCAATCGTTTAGAAAAAAACAACTGACTTCATTTGCTAACAGAATTATCCAGTCTGTGCTTTTTAAGATGCTACAAGGTGGATATATCGGCATTGAAGAGTACTACGACAATTTAGACAGTCGTTTTACGTGGGAGAAACATGCACAACCAGAACCAAACGAACCAATCGTCATCGATCCAAACCAACTCGAGCCCGAAGCTTCGAGTGATGATCTCGGAAACCTTTGATCCGTGGTTTAACCTGGCAACGGAAGACTGGATCTTCCGCGACATGGACCCGGAAACCAAAGTGCTTTTTCTTTGGAGAAACGACAAGACTGTCGTTATCGGGCGTTTTCAAAACCCGTGGACAGAATGTAATACGCAAAAAATGGAAGAGAACGGAATCAAGCTCGCTCGCCGCCAAAGCGGTGGTGGGGCCGTCTTCCACGACCTGGGGAATACCAACTTCACATTTTTATCGAGCAAAGCGACTTTTGATAAGGCCGTAAACAATAAAATCATCACACGCGCTCTAGCTGCTTTTGGTTTAGAGGCCTTTCCTTCAGGACGCAATGATATCCTGGTGAACACTGCTGATGGAGAAAAGAAAATTTCCGGAAGTGCGTTTAAAGAAACAAAAGACCGCTCATTCCACCATGGAACGCTGCTTATCAATGCCGACATGACTCAACTTGGGTTGTACTTAAATCCAAATGTTAAAAAACTTCAGTCAAAAGGAATCACATCCGTGCGTGCACGTGTTGTGAATTTACAGGAACTAAGCGCGTCCGTTACTCACGATGCTCTTTGTAAAAAAATCATTGAAGAGTTTTTCGATCACTACCAAATGACGGCGCCGATTGAAATCCTGGACCACGAATACCTAAAAAATATCCCGGCCCTCAATGAACACTTCCAGAAGATGAGCGACTGGAACTGGCGTTTTGGGGAAGCCCCACAATTTAATCACCAAATGTCTGAGCGATTTGATTGGGGATTGGTGGACGTTCACCTCGACGTGCACAAAGCTTTGGTGGAAAAGGCGCAGATTTTTTCGGATTCACTTCACCCAGAAATGATCGAACAACTTATGGCCTCTTTAACTAAGATTCCTTATACTAAGGAAGCTTTCCAGACAGCAATCAGAAAAGTAGCGGTAGATCTTCCGATGATTGGGGATTACCTGCAGGAATTTGAAAGCTGGATTGTGAAAGAGATTAGCTAAAACCAAAAACATTTTCCCGATTTATTTTTTATGAGAAACACGAAGTTTCACGACCACGCTTATTTTATCTGGAAGTCTTTTTTAAAAGACCGCTGGCCGACGTATGCGCTCGGGGCCCTTTCTGTTTTACTTACAAACCTGATGCAGATCCTGGCGCCGAAGAACATCGGCTGGATCGTCGATTTCTTTGCTAAAAAACCTATCCCTACTTACTTAACAGGAAAAACAGATGAGGAGACATTTCTAATTCTCTTTATCGTCCTGGCCGTTTCAAGAGTTCTCATTAACGTCTTTCGCTTTATGTGGAGGATTACGCTGGGAAGACAGACCCATTATGCGGCAGCTGATCTTCGCCGCGATGTTTGGGAGCACGTTCGTTACTTTAAGAAAGAAGACTTAGATAGAAAATTCACTAAAGGCGTTCTCATGAGTGCTTCGGCCTCTGATAGTTTGAGTGCACGCTTTATTTTTGGTTTTACTTTAGTCGCTGTCTTTGACGTGGCCTTTTTAGGTGCGTTTACATTTATCACCATGGCCTTCATTCATGTGCCGATGGCACTGCTTTCATTTTTAGTTCTTCTTTTTGTTCCCATTTTTGTGCGCAAACTCTCTAAAAAGGAAGTTGAGCAGTACCGCCAGGTGCAAGATACACTTTCACATTTTAACGACCTTTCATCTCAGGCCGTCTCTACAATTAAGCTTCAGCGCTTAACTCAGACTGGACCATTTTGGGAAAGACGTTTGATGGGTGTAGCGGAAGAGCACCGTGAAAAAAGATTAAAAGGAATTTGGCTTTCTCTTTTATATATCCCGGTCATGGGAGCAGCGACGATTATTTCTTACGTTGTTCTTTTTGCGATGGGGATTTATTTTACATTTAATGGAAAGATGACTGTCGGAGAATTTATCTCGATGCAGGGATTGATTTTCCTTCTTCATGATCCACTAATGTCATTGGGCTTTATTATTTCGGAATGGAAGAAAGGTTTCACAGCGCTTGAGCGCCTGGCGGAAATTTATCAACATGAGAAAGAGCAGTTCTTATTAACGATTGGTGCGCCTATTGATGAGACGAAGTCTGTGGATGTTCTTGATGTCGAAAACTTAAGCTACTCCTTTAAGGATTCTGCACCATTATTTCAAAACCTAAATTTCAAGTTGAAAAAAGGTGACAGGTTAGGAATTACCGGGCCGATTGGCTCGGGGAAGACGACGCTGCTTTCGATTCTTACCGGACTTGATCGTCACAATGGTGGAGAAGTTCGTTTATTTGGGAAACCTTTTTCCGACTACACTCACCACGATTTAAGAAATTACATTGGTTATGTTCACCAAAAGCCATTTCTTTTTGCTGACTCGATTAAAGTTAACGTGGCGATGGATAGAAGTATCAGCGATGAAGACATTTGGAGATACCTGGATCTGGCAGGTCTTAAAGACGATGTCGAAGCTTTCCCGCATAAACTAGACACGCAGTTAGGAGAGTGGGGGATCAACCTTTCAGGTGGGCAAAAGCAACGTCTGACACTGGCGCGCGCACTGGCCAGAGACCCGAAGATTCTCTTTTTAGATGACTGCTTAAGTGCAGTAGACACCATCACAGAAGAGCGCATCTTAAAAAACTTAGACACGCATTTAAAAGATGTCACTTTAGTTTGGGTTGCCCATAGAAAATCGACACTGAAATATTGTAACCACACTTTTGAATTAAAGGCGCACCATTGAAAGCACGATTTAAAACTTTATTCAGAAGAAAAAACTCAAACCGCATTTTGCCGGATCAATTGGCCTTGCATCAGCACACCTATTTAATGGCCGATGACCAAGATGAGAGTTTAGTGGGCGAAAAGGGGATGGGAGACAAAAAGTCTTTCATGGTTCTCCTTCACTATGCAAAACCTTATAAGTGGCAAATCCTCTTTGCCCTTTCACTTATTTTCTCGAGTTCTTTTCTGGCGATCTACTCATCAAAATTGATGGGGGATTTACTGGAAGAGGGTCTGATGAAAAGAGACATGCATATGTCGATTGTCTATGCTGTCAGCATCCTGCTTTTAGAAATTGGAAGCATTTATTTTATTTGGGTGGGAAGACAAAAGCTTGCTGTGGCCGCTTCAAAAGTTATCTTCTCCGTAAGAAGAAATCTTTTTGCGAAACTCCAACAGCTTCCTCTGCAGTATTATGACCGCCAACCTCAGGGGCGTATCGTGACACGTATCACTCACGATGTTGAAGGAATTGAAGAATTTTTTACCTCAGGTCTTGGAAATTTGATTTCTGCTTCGATGATGACGATTCTTGCGGTTGCCGCCATGATTGTGTCTAACCCGAAGTTAGGACTAGTCATGACATTATCGATTACACCGTCGATTATCCTGATTATTAAAACGAAAGACTTCTTAAAAAACTCTAACCGCAGAGTTTCGAAATTTTCTTCGGCCATCAACGCTAAACTCTCTGAGTACTTAAATGGCGTGGAGACGATCAGAAATTACGGCCTGGAAAAGTGGTCGATGGAAAAGTATGCACACACGGTTGATGACTATCTTTATGCTCAATTAAGAGGGAACACTCTTTTTGCGTGGAGTATGCCCCTGGTGTCTTTCTGTGCGACGATTCCTCTTATTGGTCTGGTTTGGTACGGCGGGCATGGAGTCCTGACAGGTGTTTATTCTGTGGGTCTTTTTGTGGCCTTCGTTCGTTATTATGAAAGATTCTTTAACCCGATGATGCTTTTATCGCGCGAGATTCACGTGGTTCAGCAAGCTTTCACAAGTACCGAAAGGGTTATGAGTTTTCTCAACGAAAAAGATGAAGACGAAGTGTTGAAAAATAACGGCAAGATGATCACCAATTCTCTTCACGGCGACATCAAGTTTGAAAATGTCTTTATGAAATACCTTGAAGGTGGATGGGTTCTCAAAGATTTGAATTTCCATATTCAAGCGGGAGAAAAAATCGGACTGGTCGGAAAGACGGGTTGTGGGAAAAGCTCTACAGTAGCACTTCTGTCGCGTTTATATGAATACCAGGAAGGGGAAGTCTTAATTGACGACATCCCAATTCGAAATTACGACCGCCATGCTTTAAGAGATAAAATTGGTTTCGTTTCTCAAGACGCCATTATTTTTAAAGGATCATTAAGAGAAAATCTTTCTTGTGATGAAACGCAGACTGATCAATTCCTGATTGAAGCTTCACAGACAACTGGTCTGGTGCGCGCCCTTTCAAAAGAAGGATTCAATCTTGATATGGAAATCTTAGAAGGCGGAACAAACCTTTCTGTCGGACAAAGGCAGCTGGTGAGTTTAACCCGCGTTCTTTTAAAGAACCCGTCGATTCTGGTCTTAGATGCTGTCTCTTATACACATCTCCGAGCCCACGAGACGCTCAGTTATCT
>CAXHHE010000244.1:0-5541 GCA_964016365.1 uncultured Bacteriovorax sp.
ACACAGAAGCCTTCGTCGGCAGCGTCAGATGTGTATAAGAGACAGCCTTATGTGTGAAAGAAGCTGTTGCCACGATCGTGTGACCACCGCTATTTCTCTCTCCTACTTTTCTTGGAATCCACAGACGTCCATCCACTTCTGGTTTTGTGTGCCCGTACATTTCAAGCTCAAAAGGAGACTTAACCATCTTAGGCCCGATATTGAATGAAACAATAACCGGTGAGCCTTGATCAAGCTGTTTCATCACATGTGCTTTGGCCGATTCGTATGTGTCCGTTTGAAATTTTTTACATTTAAATCCAAACTTCTTTCCGTACTTATCTAAAATCCCTCTGATTGAATAACGATGAGCTGGAGTTAAGTAATATTCATTAATAGCATCTGCTAATAGATGTGTGCGCGTGTCTTCAGAAGAAAGAGTCGTCGCAAGCTCACCCGTTCCTTCAAATCCTGAAAGATGAGTTTGTTGTAAGAAGCCGTAGATTGCATACGCTGTACACGTTCCACCTGCTTGTTCATACGGATCAATCACCGTTTGAAGTTTTGAATTCTTGCGGGCAAAGTCACTAGCATCGATGTAGTAGACTTTCTTCCCTTTTTTATCCAGGTACATTTGATAAGATTCATTGCCATCTGAATGAATCACTTTTCCTAAAAAGGTCGCTGGCCCGTTTAGTTTTTCATCATCACTTTTTAAAGCAACAGTCGATCCAACACCGACGCTGAAAGCGCCTACTTCTTTTTTCTCATTAACTGATACGGAAATCCCAGCGGCAAAGGCCGAGGTCTGCAGAACCAAGAACAAGCATAACATCTTAACCATGGTGAACTCCTTCTAAATTAAAAAACACGATAATATATGTGCGGGCCCTATCCCTCTTCCAGCAGATAATCCTTACAAGATCTAAACTACTAAAAGCAGGTCACTTTTTAGGCCAAAAAGTGTCTAAAACTTTGACAGGGGAGCATTTTTTACATCAAAGCCCCATGGGAGGGCCGAAACTTGTTACGATGGGGCATTAGGATTAATCGCACACGAGAGGGATTTATGATTGAAGGAATTGCAATGTTAACAGTTTTAGCGGGTATGGGGATTTACTTTGTTAAATCAACAGATCTGCCAAAAGATATGAAAGCAAGAAGCGAGCAATTAAAACAAGAATCTTTAAGAACTCCGACGACAGCTCAAAAGAAGTTCAACTTCCCGACAGCAACAACGGCCAATACGAATGCAATCGCAAAAGCTACAAAGCTTGAAGACAACACAGCTCTAAAAAAAGCTGAAGAAGCAACAAAACTTCTAGCTCAAAAGCGACTGGAAAAAATCGCTCTCATTGATAAAGAAATCGACACACTAACATTAACGATCACTGCTCTTGAGCAGGAACTAAGAGCAAACAACGCTAGAAACGCTGAAATCCAGGCAGAAATCGATCGTCACCTTGAAACTCTGGCAAGACTTGAAGCAAGCAAAATTTCTTAAGACCCTATACACACACAACAAATAAGAAGGCCTCCTTAATGGAGGCCTTTTTATTTTCTAATAAAAATTGACGTTCGGTCGAGGGAATTGCCTCACCTCTTTTTTAGGATAAAGATCTTTTTCATCCCCAGAATCACTCATCGGATCAATACGTGGATACACAATTTTCTCCACTGACATTTTATGAGTATTTAATGTGATAAGGAATGGCCTTTGTTCATCGATGCCGTAATGGGCCTGCTCAATAAAGCGGGCCATATCCTTACAAATCACATTGCTTTCAATGATAAAGTTCCCGGCCTTTTCGTTATAGAAATTGCGGTACTCGATCATTGCCTGAGGGTTGTTATCGTAGACGCGGTTTTTAGCACAAACAAGCATCATCTCTCTGCCGTTGTGATTAGTGAGGGAGTAAGCTTCAAAGCTATCCGGAATGGCCCTGACAATCTTAAGGATGATTTTCTCTTTAGTAACCGGTTTAATCACTTCCAGAGCGTGTGCCTTTTCGGCAAATAAACCCATCGCTAATAATACAAGCAGTCTCATCTTCGTCCTCCTGTGTTTCTATTGGTATAGAACGACCAATGATTAGAAACCATAAACTTCTTGTGACAATTTCTTACTCCAGTATTATCCTCTAGGGATGATTCAAGCGATTAACCCTAAGACTACGAAAGTATTTGTGACCAAATTCCTGGCCTTCTATTTGTCGTGCCTGCTTTGTTACACACTACAAACGAGTTTTGGTTTCTCACCGGTTCTGTCATCTGCTCTGATTGGTTTTGTGGGAAGTTTTTATTGGTTTTCAAAGGACATCGAAAAGTCCGGAATCCATGCGGTGATTTACGCTGGCTCATTTGCCGGCATGGCCCACACTGAATACTTAAGTGGCCCAGGTCATATCTTTTTTATCTCTCTGATTGGAACGAGCCTTTATCTTTGGAGTAGACCACACCTAAGTGGATTTGGTGGAAAACTTGGAACAGTGGCCTTTGTGACAACAATCATTGTGATTATTATCCTGAGGAATTTATCATGAAACTCATCCTCACATTAATTGTTTCGCAAACTGCGGCCCAGCTCACTCACTCCCTGGCCCTCACAAAACACTTTGGTAGTGTGCGCGCTTCTTCCTTTCTTACCTTGATGTTTATCGGACTCACTTCATTTTTTACTGACCCGCTAATCCCGGTTCTTCAGGCCGTGTTTTTAGGTTCTTCATTCATCGGCATGACTGACCCTAAACGATTAAACCGCCTGCAGATTGCTCTTTCGAGTATCATCTTCAGCTTTATCTTCCATTTCCTGATTCTTTATATGAAGGGTCCTGGAGGCGTTTTAGGCTTCTCGGCCTTTACCTCTTGTTTGATTGTGCATTTTATCTGGAGAACGGGTTTAAACCAACGCCTGCGCTTTAGAAGGCCTGCACGCTACTAGTGTAGCTAGGTGGAAGTGATTCTTTGTAAACTTTTTTGCTATAGAAATCTTTAACGATCTGATTGTAGCGTCCGGATTTTTTAAGCGCTTCAATTCCCAGATTGAACTTCTTAATCAGCCCTGCGCTTTTCTTAGATTTTTTTGACATAATCAGACAGTATTTTGCCAGGTGTATGACCTTCTCACTATGGGTGATGCGGTCAAAATCTTTTTGATCAAAGTTTTGGCGAACGAGAACATAACCGACTTCTAAATCGCTTGGAACGGCCTGGACTCTCCCTAAAAAAAGCATATTAAAAGTTTGCTCGACTGTGGTTACACGATCAACAGTAATGATTTTTTTCTCTTCGGCATCCAAAAATTCCGGCCCCATACCTCCAAACCCTCTTGGAGCTGCAATCCTGATATCTTTTAGGTCTTTATAAGTTTTCCACTGGAGTTTGGTCGACTTCAGGTGAAAAAGAACATACTTCCCTTGGTATATCGGTTCGCTAAAAAGATAATTCACGTCTCTTTCAGGTGTATGCACATAAGCAAAGGCCCCGTCGACTTCAGCATTTTTTGAAACCTGAAGCACTCTTTGCCAGGGATAAAATTCAATTCTCGCTTCAATCCCCTGAGTCGCAAAGGCCTCTGTCGTTAGATGAGAAATAATCCCGTAATAGTCCAGCTTTTCTGAAATATAAGGAGGCCACTCACCGGCCGCCAATCTCACCACTTCTTTTCCCTGAAGAGAAAAGCAAAAAACAGCAAGCAAAATAATAGAAAGTTTTTTCATGTTACTGGTAAGTCAGAAGTTTTTGAGGAATCGCTTCCTTGTAGACTTTCTTTTGGTAAAATTCTTTAATAATTTGATCGTATCGCCCGCTCTTTTTTAATTGAGCAAGGCCGAGATTAAATTTTTTAATAAGTCCTTCACTTTTTTTCAGGCTCTTTATTAGAACTAAGTGGTACAAGGCATTTTGAATAACGCGATCATTATGAGTCACATACTCAACTTCTTTCGCTGGAAAATTCTTTTTTAAGAGTACATACCCAACTTCCATATCTGAAGCTACGGCCTGCACTCTTCCTAGAAAGAGCATATGAAAACTTTGAATATCTGAGGCCAGTCGTTCAACCTGAATAATTTTCTTTTCCTCGGCCGCAATAAAATCTTTACCCATTCCACCAAAACCACGAGTGGCAGCGATGCGAATATCTTTTAAGTCTTCATACTTATCCCACTTAAAAGGATGGGCCTTTAAATGAAATAAAACATACTTCCCGGTATAGACCGACTCACTGTAGTGATAGAACTTTTCTCTTTCAACTGTACGAGCATACGCCAGCGTCCCATCGTATTCACCAGTTTTGGAAAGTTGATAAACTCTTTGCCACGGATAAAAGAAAAGTTTTACTTCCACGTCTTGAAGAGCAAAAGCTTCGCTGGCAATTTGAGCGATAAGCCCCTTGTGTTCAAGCTCTTCAGAAATGTACGGAGACCACTCGCCCGTTGTCAGGCGTACAACCTCGCGACCAGAGATTTGTGGGGCTAAAAGAATGAGCTGTAGAAGACCTGCAAGCTTAATGAATTTAGAGAGTCGGACATAGCGATTCATCGTCCTATTTTAGCCTGATTTTTGATAGATGAAATCTTAAGCTTTCCTCAATGTCCTAAGTACTCGCTTAATTAGGAACTTCCAGATCTTTTAGTTAGTTTAAATAGGCCAGGACTTCGCCAAATGTTCCGTGCAACTTAAAAAAAGCTGATTTATGTCCTGGTTGACGGATGATTTGCTGGCTCAGGATTTTTGAAAAACTCACTCTCCCCGTCCCTTCTAAGGTCGTTTCCAGAAGCTCTTTCCACACTTGCAGAATTTCCGGTTCGATGTCTTTGTATTGCGTTCCCTGTACCAGACCTGCAACTTTTAAAAAGGTTTTTCCCTTCATTAAAAGAGAAACATTAAGGTGTTCGTTGCTGGCCATAATTGTAAAATGGGCCCCAATAGATTCAAAGTTCCAAAGCTCAAATTGATTAATGTTGGTGATGTTAACCTTCTCTCTCACCACTGCCCCCAGCTTCTCTGTAAAGGCCGCTAGCCACTTTTCATTCAAGGCCCAGCTCTCAGACTCCTCGTCTGATTTTTTTACTCCTAATGCCTTATCAACCAGCTCTAAAAGCGACTTGCTATCAAATGGCTTACTTAAGAAGTAAATTTTACTTTCTCTGGTCATTTCTGTGACAACCAGCTTATTGATAAATCCAGAACAAAGAATGATTGGCGTGTGTGAGTTGAGTTTTGATCCCCTGACGATCGAAATGAATTCATCTCCAGTGATCACGGGCATTTTAAGATCGGTGATAATCAGGTCATACTTTTCTTTTTCGATGGCCCTCCATCCCTTCTGTGGGTGATCACAGTAATTAACTGTCGCCCCAAGCTTGCTTAAGAAATTGATATAAACGTCGCCTAATGAGACTTCGTCGTCGATAACCAGGATGGATAAATTATTCTTCATGAAATTAATTATCCATGAAAATGGGTCCATGACAGAAGGCCGGGAAAGTTTTGCCCTTTCCCGGCTTCTTAGACTGTCTCTTATACACATCTGACGCTGCCGACGAAGGCTTCTGTGTA
>CAXHHE010000245.1:0-5531 GCA_964016365.1 uncultured Bacteriovorax sp.
GTATAAGAGACAGGGTTGTAATATGTTGTCACGCGAGTGATCTTATTGTTTTTCACTTCAAAGAAGCTTCCGGCACGAATAACGTACTTTTGGTTTCTCGCCTCAGGAAGAGAGCCGTCAGTTTTTAAATAAGTTCCATGGACCATAAACTCCGCAGAAGCGTTTTTCCCGTTTTCTGAAACCATGATTGTCAGGTCCTTAAGATCTTCTTTGTAACATTCATTCATATGGTGAAGAAATGCCTCGAATTTCGCTTTTCCAACCTGAGTTTTCCCTTGGTTAATATCGTGTTCAATATTATCGTCAACCAGGGCCAGCATTGCTGCTGCATCGCCTTTGTTGAAAACTTCAAAATAACGTGTGATTAAATCTTTCATAAAGCTCCTTGGGCACAGTCAAAAATAGTCCTTTAACTCTATCTTTATTGTTTTATTTTTCCAAGCCTAAGCGTATAAATAGGGTTATGAAAAATAAATATTTTGGCACACCGAAACTGAAGTTTCTTTACTCGTTATTACTCTTTCAAGTCGTTCTTTATACAATTTTTAGAATAGGCTTCCTGATTTACTTCAAAGACAACATCACGCCTGGCACTACCCTACTTGTGGTTCAAAACTTCTGGCTTGGGTTCCGCTTTGATGTCCGTCTGGCCATGGCGCTACTTCTGCCGGCAATGATTCTGATCAATCTTCCACTCAACCCAGCGTTTAAAGTTCGTTTGATGAACATTCTCTACACGATTTTCTTCGGGCTTATCAGTTTCCTTTATGTCACTGACATTGGTTACTTTGCTTACCTGAAGTCACGTTTGAATGCGACAGTGATTCAATTCTTAAAAAACCCGATCATCTCGTTTGAAATGGTTCGCGAGTCTTATCCATGGCCGGCCCTCTTGGCGCTGATTGTGGTGATGACAGTGGTTTTAAGTTTTATTGTCATTAAATTCATCACTCCAAAACTGATGGGTTCTCCGCTTAACAGCAACAACAAGACTCGCTTTTTAGGTGCCTTCATTTTCCTGGTGCTTTTTGGCTGGGGTCTTTACGGCAGTGTTCAGATGTACCCACTAAGATGGTCTGAAGCTTTTGCGACTCCAGACACTTTTACTTCTAACCTTTCACTCAACCCTATTCTTTATGTGGCCGACACTTACACGTTTAGAAATGCGGAGTATGAAAAAGATAAAGCGCTTGCTTCATATGATGTCGTAGCGAAATTTTTAGGTGTAGACCAACCTGACAGCAAAAACCTGAATTTTGTTCGTTCTTTTCCGGGAGATACAACAAAGAGCGCTCAGCAGCCTAACATCGTTGTGATCGTTATGGAGTCAATGGCCTGGTATAAAACAGGCGTAGGTGGATCGGAAGTTAACCCGACTCCTTACCTGGACCAACTGGCAAATGAGTCAATCCTCTTCTCTAATTTCTATACACCAACTGTCGCAACGGCTCGCTCAATCTTTGCAGCGGTGACAAGTCTTCCGGATACATCGAGAGTTAAAACCGGATCGAGAAACCCATTCATCGTTAACCAGCATGCCATCATGGGTGAGTTCAAAGGTTACGAAAAATACTACTTCCTGGGTGGAAGCGCGAACTGGGGAAATATCCGCGGAGTTTTCAGCTACAACATTCCCGAGCTGCACATTTTTGAAGAAGGCTCATATAAATCCCCTCGCGTAGACGTTTGGGGAATTTCAGATCTTAATTTATTTAAGGAATCAGCAGCTGCACTAAACAGTGAGTACACAGAAAAGAAAAAACCATTCTTTGCTTTCATTCAATCAGCAGGTTTCCACCGCCCTTACACTATCCCTGAAGACAGCGACGGGTTTGTGATTAAAACACCGAAAGATATTTCTGAAGCTCAGATTAAAGAATACGGCTTTGAGTCTTTTGAAGAATACAATGCTATGAGACTTCAGGATTTTTCACTCGGAAAATTCTTTGAAATGGCCAAAAAAGAAGACTGGTACGATAACACAATCTTCATTGTTTTCGGTGACCACGGTCTTCCACACAACAATGCGAAGAACGTTCCAGACTGGCAAAAAAGTTTAGCCAACGGGTTCCACGTTCCCATGATTATCCACTCGCCAAAGCGTTTTGCTCCAGCAGTGGAAACAAAAATTGCTTCTGAAATGGATGTTATGCCAACAGTTGCCGGCCTTGCGGGTATACCATACAAGACAAGAGGCCTGGGGCGTGACCTATTCAATCCTCGTTTTGATGAATACCGTGCCGCTTTCTCATACAACTGGTACGCTCCTTTCAACATTAGCTTAGTAGACAAAGATTTTTACTTTGAATACATCCCTTCAAGAGAGACTGGGAAACTGGTTAAATGGAGTGAAAATCCTTCTGATGAGAACGTAAAAGACAAATACCCAGAGAAGTACAAAGAAATGGAAACTCTGACAAAAGGGTTGTACGAATCGGCAAGATACCTGCTTCACCACAACCCTAGAATGTAATGATTATTTTTTAGACTTTGGCCCTCGCGGATCCCACTTCGGATCTGTCAGGGCCCCGGTTAAAAAGGCTTCCAGGTCATCCAGTTCCGCACTTGATAACCCCAGACCATTTCTCAAGAATCCCGCCTCAATTGAAGCAAATAATTCACTCAGATCTCTCTGCGAGTTTCTCACTTCAACTTCTACTGGAAAGAGTTTTCTTCTTTCATCAGTGATCGTGTAAGTGTTGAGGGATTTTTCAATATTGTTGTAGTGATTTAACACTTCTCTAATCGTGCTAAAAGCTCCGTTATGAAAATAAGGTGCCGTTAAAGCAACGTTAATTAAGCTTGGTGTTTTAAAGAAGAAGGCCCTGAATCTTTCGTTGTTGATTTCCCCTCTTCCAATATCCATTTCAAACGGCTTTGCCCCGTAACTTGGAACTCCCACTGAAGCAAAAAAAGTATTGAGCCCCAAAAGGTTTCCCTGGTGACAGGCAATGCATCTTCCTCGGTCCATGAACACCACAAAGCCTCTCTTTTCTTGCTCCGTCATTGCTGAGTTATCTCCAGCAACGTAGCGGTGAAAGCCAGAGGTGTTTGATTGAAACTGATAGCGCTCAAATGTAGCAATCGCCTCTCCAACGTGGCCGATGTTCATTTTAGGCTGGCCCGGAAAAGCACGGTTAAAAAGATTGATATATCCAGCACCGTTTGTTTCTTGAGTGATTCTTTTAATGATTAAATCCCACGCTTCAAGATTTGTTTTAGCGTCGGCAATTTCATTCTCACCTTTTTTTCCACTCATTTCTTCATGAGATACCAATGGGAAAATGGCCTGAGCAGCAAGCGCGCTTGTCATCGCTTTCGCAATTTCCGCGGCCTGTGGTGCGGGCCCGTTTAGCGCAGGCTCAGGAGTTGTAAAAACTTTTTTCGTTGGATGAAAATGAACTCTTCCATCCCAAAACATAAAGGTGCTGAATTTATCGCCGACGTTATAAAGCCCTGGTGAATTTCTTTTTAAAACACCTTTGCCATCAACCGTCTGCGAGAGTGGAAGTCCATCACTTGTCCCCTTCATCGGGTGGTGACAAACCATACAGCTAATATTTCTATTTCCAGAAAGATTAGTGTCCATAAAGAGCATGCGGCCGAGTCTCATTTTAGATTGGAACTCGTCGGTCTGCTCTAAGGGTTGTGTTTGGTATGGAGTGATATCAAAAAGCTCCATGCGGTTGCGGATAAAATTATCTAAACTGCTTGCATGCACAGATACAGATGTACAGAAGAGGCCTAGGGCCAGGCCAAGAAATGTAGGGTGTGTGAATTTCATGGGCAGATGGTATTGAAAGTCAGAAAGTTTGACCACTCAAACTTTCTGACTTTTGACTTAAAAACCTTACTACTCGATTAAGTAATCTACTGACACAATGCCTTCAATCTTCACTTCACCACTCATAAACTGAGTTGGAGCAGACATGCGCTTTGCAGAAACCATTTCCATGGCCGCACCACCATCCATCATAGGAATGGGACGATTCCCAGATTGGGGACTCAAGCGGTAAACACCTTTTAGTTTCACCTTTGCTGCCTTTGCCAGGTTTTCAGCTTGAGTTTCTGCCGCTCTCACAGCATCCCCCAATAGTGCTCTCTCCTCTTCTGCGCGTTTATCAATATCAAAGCCCAGTGAAACAACATTCACTCCGCCATTGTTATTCTTAGAGACAGCATTGAGAGAATCAACGAATGCGCCGGCATCATCAACTTTTCGAAGTGTGATTGATAGCCCCTGGTTCGCTGTATAACCATTAATATTGTTCTTATTTGTTTTTGGGTCGTAAACATATTCCGGATTAAGTTCATAAGTCGTCGTACGGACATCTTCTTTTTTCACTTTGTAGGTCTCAATGTTCTTTTTAAAAACATCAAAGGATTTTTGGTTATTCTCCTGAGCGTTTTTTGCTGATGCTCCCTTGCCCCACACCGTGATATTTAAACGGACGATATCCGGTTGAAATGACTTTTCCATCTGGCCGCTTACCGAGATTAATCTGACGTTATCTGCCAGAAGTGTACTTGAATAAATAAAGGCCAAAAAAAGAAAAACATTTCGCATAAAATTCTCCCTGTGATAGTCTACGCCTGAAAAATTCTCACCTAAAAAACCTTAAATTGGAAGCGATTCTTATGACGAAAAAAGTAACTGCAAAAAAGAAGGCCACACCTAAAGCTAAAACAAAAATGAAAGCTGCACCTGTGACAGAAAAAAGAACTGTGATTGACCCAAATGCTAAAGCCTCAAGCAAAGACGGCATCTACGGTCTTCCCTTTAAAGAGCACGAAGCAAAAGTCGTCTACCTTCCAATTCCTTGGGACGTGACAACGTCATACCAAGCAGGAACATCAAAAGGTCCTGAAGCGATTTTAATGGCGAGTGAACAAATCGATTTCTTCGACCTCGACTACATCGATGCTTACCAAGCTGGTCTTTTCATGAAAAAAGAAAGTGCAAAAATTAAAAAGCTAAACCGCGAAGGACGTGCTCTGGCAAAAAAAATCATCGACGCTGACGATGCAGCGATGGCAAAAAACAAAACGCTTCAAGCCGCCCTTAAAAAAGTAAACTCACTTTGTAACGATCTTAACAATGAAGTTTACAAAGAAACAAAAGCGCTTTTAGACAACAACCAAATTTCAGTTGTTGTTGGCGGGGATCACGCCACTCCATTTGGAGCGATCAAAGCTTACGCTGAAAAATACGAAGGCCTGGGAGTTCTTCACTTCGACGCTCACTCAGACACTCGCGACGCTTACATGGGATTTGAAAACTCTCACGCTTCAATCATGCACAACGTAATGGAAAAAATCCCTCAAGTTGGAAAACTAGTTCAAGTTGGTATCCGCGATTTCTGCCAACAAGAATACGAATACACACAGGCCAACCCAAAAGTTGAAGTGTACTTCGACCAAAACCTAACAAGAAGAAAACTAGCTGGTGAATCTTTCGAAAAGATCGCCCGCGAGATCGTCTCCTGTCTCTTATACACATCTGACGCTGCCGACGAAGGCTTCTGTGTAGA
>CAXHHE010000246.1:0-5461 GCA_964016365.1 uncultured Bacteriovorax sp.
ATCAGACTAAAAGATTCAAGAAATGGTGCTTTCCACTATTAAAAACTAAGACCCTTAAAAATTTTTGGCCTTCAATAAATTTACAAAACTCACTCCATACTAATGCCTCTGCTTTCTTTGCTTGAACTCGCGTGGGTTCACACTGAAAAGTTTTTTTGGTTAAAGTCGAGTTTCTTTTTGTCGCCCACGAATGCTCGTAATAGGGAACCTTGCCATTTCTACCTGTCGCAGACTTTCCTGGCATGTGGTCACCGCACTTCATACAAAAACATATGCCAGACAATAAATAGGGATGCTTGCTCGTTTCTTTTAATGGTTTAAGTCTTGAATGATTTTTGGTGAGCTTTTCGTTTGCTCGCTGAAAAATCATTTCATTAACTATGGGTTGCCAAACGGCCTTTGCTTCCTTTTGTTCGCCTTTTTGAGTGTAGGTTTTAATTCCGATGTAGGCTTTGTTGCGAATTATTGCTTGCAAGTTATCCACTGTAAAATGGCCAAGCCTCATTCTTGAACCGCCACCTTCTAAATGAGCTTTGGCCTTGTAACCATTATCATTCATCCAGCGAGCCGCACGAGACAAACTTCCTTCTCTTAAAAATGCCTCAAAAGCAATTCTAACAGTGGTTGCATGAGGCTCATCAATGTCCAAGCTTCCATTTTTTGTGTGACACTTCTTAAAACCAAGAGGGATAGTTCCACCATTGTAAAGACCGCGACTAGCGCGAGCTAAAATGTTAGCGGAAACTCTTTCACTGGTTTGCTTTCGTTCAAACTGAGCAAAGTTCATCAATTGAAATAATAACATTTCACCAGCGGCAGTGGTAGTATCGAAATCTTCGCGAAGACTCATGAAGCTACACTTAACTTCACTCATCATGTCCCACATATTTAAAAAGTCTCTGTTATTTCTGGAGAGCCTTGAAATTTCTGTGACCAAGATGAGGTTAATTTTCTGCGCCCTCATATCCTTAAGCATTGTCTGCAAGGCTGGTCGATTCATATCCTTGGCTGAAATTCCAGCGTCCACATAGACATTAAAAATTTGGCCGAAGTTGGATTGTTTATTTCTATAGGCCACAGCTTCACGGAGCCGTTGCTCTTGATTTTTAATGGAGCCTTCAGGGTTTTCCGCTTGTTCTTCGGTTGAAACTCTAATGTACAAAGCAATGTTAAAATTTTTGTTCTTAAGCATCTGATCCCGTCCTTTTTAAAAGATTATCTTTTACGGTTGACGAATCAGAGAGTGACTTCTTTTGGAGCTGGCAGAGTTCAATATAAATAATATTGGCCACTTCTTCAATCATTTGTTCATACACCTTTTCATTAAATTTTTCGTTTCTTATGTTTATTACTTCGATCTCGTCCCATTTTTTATTCATGAGCTATCCCTGTTTTTTATGGATATACTCAACTCATCACTCAATACTTCTCGCACTTTTGCCGCCGCCTAAACTGACCTAGACCTTTCGATCCGTGACCCCTTTCCACCACATCGTTGGGGGGGAGGGGTCACGGAAAAAGAAAGGTAAAAATGATTCACTCATTGCGGCGGCAAATACCTTAAATCAAAAATAAATTTCAAATTTTCCCTAATCATTTAACGCAATTACTCAGTATTCCCACTGGGCATATTGGTGGGCATACTGTTTTCTTAGTGAAAAACCAAAGTGTTCCTAGCGAGAACACTTCAGGGAACACTATTTTGTGAAGTCTTCGCGTGACGAAGTCTTTAGCGAAGACTTCTTTCTTAGATTTTTGATTTCATTTTAACCACCTCCGATGAAGTGATCTATTAGCAAGGCCGTGCCAATTATTTTTGAATCGATTGGCAGATGTAAATATATGATCTCACTTGCGGACAAGGATTTGGTGGGGCCAAAATGTTTTCTTATTTTTGATAGAGTCTCTCAAAAATGAGAGACTTGCTTTTGAAAGTGAATTTTATGATCCGAACTTTTGAACATGAATTCTAACAATGTCAGCCACTGTATCTATTTTTATATTTCGACTCACTCAAGACACAAACAAATATGATCAAAATAGAGTGATTACTCTATAAAATAATAAAATCAATTACTTAAATCATATTTTATTTTAAAAAAAATACAAATGTGTATTAAAAATAACCATTACTTACATTTTTTTGATTACAAAATATAATGAGTAAATTGCTTCCCATTTCATACATTTTTCATATATAAAAAGTCATACTATTTTTAAGGTTTTTCTAAATCACATTTTATACTTCATAGTTTTTAACATCATTATTAGAGGTGAACCATGCAAAAGAAGAAGCGCACCCTATTAGACGCACAACAGTCCCATCTTTGGATTATTGGTGGTGGTATCGCAGGTATGGCCGCTGCTGCATTTGCAATCCGTGATGCCAAAGTCCCTGCCAAAAATATCCATATTTTAGAAGAACTCGATATTTCAGGTGGTTCGATGGATGGTGGACGTACACCGCATGCCGCGCAAGCTTGGGTAACACGTGGTGGGCGAATGCTGACCGATGAAACTTATTTGTGCCTATGGGACTTATTTTCCAGTATTCCATCTTTGGAAAATCCAGACATTTCGGTGCGTGAAGAATGTCGTGAGTTTAATGAAAAAGTGAAAACCCACGCCAATGCACGGTTGATTGATGCCGAACATGTCATTGCGGATGCAGCAAAGCTTGGTCTGAATACGCTACATCGTGCACAGATGCTGCGCCTATTAGCTTCAAAAGAAGAAAAAATTGGCAGTCGCCGCATTGATGAGTTTTTTGATGAAACCTTTTTTGAAACCAATTTCTGGCGCATGTGGCGCACGACTTTCGCTTTTCAAAAATGGCACAGTGCAGCAGAGTTAAGACGCTATTTCTTGCGTTTTATTCAAGAATTTCCACGCATTCATACCTTAGCGGGTGTGAAACGTACCAAGTACAACCAATATGACTCGATGATTCTGCCCCTACAGCGTTGGTTAGTCGCACAAGGCGTCGATGTGCGTTTTGGACACTATGTCACAGATGCAGACTTCATTACCAATGCTGAAACTCAAGAACGCTACGCTTCACGCCTATATGTACAATTGCCTGAAGGCTCAGAGCAAATTAATCTGAAAGCCAATGATTTAGCTATTTTCACTTTAGGCTCTATTACAGCAGACTCACGTTATGGCGGTAATCATGACGTGCCTGCCCTTATTCGTCATCGAGAAGATCATGGCTGGACGCTTTGGGAAACGCTGGCACAAAAAGCCCCAGACTTTGGCCGTCCAATGACTTTTTATGGCAATGTCGATGAACATAAGTGGGAGTCTTTCACTCTGACCATGAAAGATGACGTGCTACTTAAACGTATTATTGACTATACAGGCAATGAACCAGGCACAGGCGCACTCATGACTTGGTATGAGTCGGGTTGGCATTTATCCATCGTGGTTCCTGCACAGCCACACTTTGCCGACTTACCTGAAGGTTTATATACCTTATGGGGCTACGGTTTCCAAATTGACCATATAGGCGATTACATCAAAAAACCAATGTCCGAAGCCACGGGGCAAGAAATCCTAACAGAACTGATTAAACAGCTCGGTTTTGACGACATTTTAGATCATGTTTTGGCAACGACTGATGTTACTACCGCCATGATGCCATACGCCTCTGCCCTATTCGCCTGCCGTAAACCGGGGGATCGTCCACAGGTAATTCCACAAGGCTCACAAAACTTTGCTTTCCTTGGACAGTTTGTGGAAATTGAAGATGACGTGGTCTTTACTGTGGAATATTCAGTTCGTGGGGCGATGCTTGCCATTTATGAATTTTTTGGGGTGGAACGTGAAATCCCTGAAATTTACAACGGTCTACTTGATCCCAAAGTGGGTTTAAAAGCTTTAGAAACAATGTACCACTAAGTTTTTAATATATAGCGATAAGAGCACCTTTATGTCGCCACTATTACATAGTTTAATTTAAGCAACGTTTGGATACACGAGTGTGGCAGGGATGCCACACGTTATCCATCATAATAGGGATGTTATGTATGGGTAACAAAGGCTTTTGCTTTCTTTTGGCTTCTCAAAAGTAAGGGTATTGCCTACACAAACACCTTTTATACTTTATTGAAAGTTGAGGCCGTGTACGCACCTAATTTTAAATTGGATAAAAAGAAAAATTAGATAAAACTTTATACGTCTTTATTGGCGACGATATTCAGCTCCATGTTTCTTGCGTTTCCATTCGCCCTCACCTAGAAACTTCATGCCTGTAGAGTCTACGAGTAGATGCAGTCCATCGCTACTTTTTTGGTAGCTGATTGCAATATCAATATGCTTTTGTCTTCTACAAAGCGTACTGTAATCTGGTGCGGTCCAATTTAATCCGCAAAGTTTAATCAGACTTTGCACAAAGCCAGTGACCATACGTAAAGATGTAGTGTTTAACATTAAACTTTCCTCTTTTTAGGTCAGACTACCGAATTTCCATTCCATTTAACTAAACTAATGGAGGAAATATGTCGGATAATTTCAATGAGATAAAAAAACGAAAACCAAAAAGAATGTTCACTCATGATGAAAAAAAGAGAATAGTAGAAGAGTTTTTAGAGTCAGGATTAACAGCTTCAAAGTTCGCACCTAAATACGATATAGTCATGGAAACACTTTCAAAGTGGAAGCAGGATTATAAACGGTCACAACAGAATCCTAATCAAAGCATAAAGTCCAATATTAAAAGGGGTGGTCCTTATAACGAGGATCTTCGACGTCAAGCTGTTGAGGCCTACAGAAAAAGTGGTTTATCTCAAAAAGATTTCTCTAAGATTTGGGGAGTCGCTGAAGTCACTCTCGGAAGATGGAATTCGCTTTACAATAAGTATGGGCCAAAAGGATTAGAAGGAAGTATTTTTCAAGATACGTTTAGAAAATACAAAGCACGACATCACAAACGTATTTCAGAGACACTTCAGAAAGAAATCATAAAGACAAAACAAGAAAATCCAACTTTTGGTCTTAGGAAAGTGAGAGATTTTCTTCATCGATTTGAAGGTCTAAAAGTTTCAACGGGAACGATTCGTAAAACTTTAGTTGAAGAAAAAATTCCTCTTGTTGAAGTTGTCAAAAAACGAAAAAGATCCTCTGACAAAATCAGACATTTTGAACGGGCAAGGCCGATGCAACTTTGGCAAACAGACATTACTAGTTATGTGCTGGCACGACATGGGCAAAGAGTATATCTAACAGTCTTTTTAGATGATAACAGTAGATATATTGTTGCTTGGAGTTTAGAGCTACGTCAGACTGGCGAGTTTGTTATGAACTGCGTTTTAAATGGAATTCAAAAATTTGGAAAACCAGAAGAAATCTTAACGGATCAAGGAAGGCAGTACTTTAGCTGGAGAGGGAAAAGTGAGTTTCAATATTTGCTAGATCGTGAGGGCATTAAGCACGTCGTAGCGAGAAGTCATCATCCTCAAAC
>CAXHHE010000247.1:0-5459 GCA_964016365.1 uncultured Bacteriovorax sp.
CCTGAGGAGCTGGCCAAACAAGAGGAAGATGAGATTGCCTTACTCGGTGAAAGCTATGAATTTGGTGATCACCAAGTAGACTTTAAAAACCTGAAGGCCCATTCATTTAAAAAATCTAACCCACAAAATTTCGATTTAACTTTGCAGGAAATCAAGATCCTCAAAGTCTTTTTTGCTCACCCAAATATGCCCTTGACTCGCGAAGAGATTCTCGAGAAAGCTGTAGGCTATGACCGCGGCGTGAGTACCCGAACTTTAGACAATTTCATTGTGCGCTTTAGAAAGTACTTCGAGAGCGACCCTAAAGACCCGAAGTTCTTTAAAAGTGTGCGCTCAGTCGGCTATCTTTTTGACAGACAAGGCGAGTAAAGTTACTCTTTCCCCACTAAATTTTAGAGTTTAATTAGGAGTTAATGATGGGTCTTCTGACTGGAAAAAAAGCCTTAGTTTTAGGTATTGCAAACGATATGTCGATTGCATGGGGAATCACAAAAGCACTTAAAGCTGAAGGGGCGCAAGTGGCGCTTTCTTACTTAAACGAAAACCTACAAAAACGCGTTGAACCACTTGCTGCAGAAGTGGGCGCTGACTTTATTTTCGAAATGGACGTAACGATTGATGAGCACTACGAGCGCATCCAAAAAATCGTAGAAGAAAAATGGGGCAAGTTCGATATTCTTATCCACTCACTTGCTTTCGGTGATAAAAATGACCTGAAAGGACGCTTTGTTGAAACGTCTCGCAACGGTTTTAAAATGGCCTGCGATATTTCAGCTTTCTCACTCATCGGTCTATGTAACGCTCTTAAAAACAATATGAACGACGACGCTTCAGTGATCGCCATGACATACCACGGATCTGTAAAAGTTCTTAAAGGGTACAACGTCATGGGTGTAGCAAAAGCTGCACTTGAAGCTTCTACAAGATACCTGGCAGACGATCTTGGACCTCAAAACATCCGTGTAAACTGTATTTCAGCAGGACCAATCAGAACGCTTGCAGCTTCTGCAGTTCCTGGTCTAAAAGATTTCTTAAAAGTGATTGAAGAAAAAGCACCACTAAGAAAGAACGTTACTCAAGACGATGTTGGTGGAACAGCTGTGTACCTTGCTTCGAGATTATCTCACGGGGTAACAGGACAAGTTCTTTACGTTGATTCTGGTATCAATATCATGGCCCAATAATGATTTTTGGCCCCTTCTAAAGAAGGGGCCTTTTATTTTTAACTTCTCCTCTCAGGTTCTATGGCAAAAAAACAACTGCAATCAGGTCTGAAGCTTACAGGCATCGCACCCAATATTCTTTTAACTCACGTTCAAAACACGGCGCCTTTCTTATTCAACGGTGAAATCGACACTACCGGAAAAGAGCGCGCTTACTTAGCAAAGCTGGTTTTTTACAAAAAGAATTTAAACTCTCTAAAAAATATCGACCTGACAGAATACTTCCACATCTGCATGGCAGCCCACTGGAGTACAGCAGGAACATTTGTCCCAACCGACGTCGACAACCAAATCAGAAAAGGATTGTGGGAGCACGCTGAAATTAAAAAACACATCGAACGCATGGCCAAAATCACCATCGCATCGTGGACTTGGGACTACGAACAAGTCACTAATAGAAAGTCTTATAACCCGGAACGCGGCCAAGTCATGAGCACTCACGAAGGGACATGGCTTTCTGTGGCCATTGGTGGCTACTGCGCTCTAATGAGACACAAACACTTTGACCTGGCCCGCGAAATGGCCGACGTTATTCTTGCTGAAGCTGAAAAAGAAGAAAAACTTCTTTTAGAGTTAAGAGAAAAACGAGACCACGTAAACTTCTTAAGATCAACAGCGCTTATGGCCCACAACTTCGGCGACCTTGACCGTGTTATCGATCAATGGGAAATGCCAGAAGACGATCCCTTTAGAAAACGCATTTATAAATTAGGCCACAGACTCAATGAGGCCCAAGACCCGATCCTGGTTTATGCCGGACAGGTTAACAAAGCGTTTTTATCTGTAGAAAACCACCGTCACATGTCGATGAGACAACCAAAATGTCTTCGTCGCTCAAATAAATTCTTAATCCCGGTCGGTCCATTTATGGACAAGTGGGGAAGAGACTTAGGCGAAACCAAACTTTTAACCAACGATGAAAAAGGCGAAATCGTCTGCGCTTTCTTAGAAGGCTTCGGCCGTCAGGATGCGGCCCTAGGCTACGTGCGTGCTTACCACGGAATGATGAGCGTTCTTCCTCGCGGACTTGAAACCCTTGAACAAAACATTCCTTATGATGTTGTGGCCGAACTTAGAAACTCTCGCTTTGGGGAGCTTGCTAAAGTATCGGAAGAAGAGATGGTGGCAAGTTATAAAAAACGCCTGGAAGAGTTTGTCTGCCCAATCACAAATTTGAAGTTCTAAATCATCTTTTTATTAGATTGTTAAGATTCGTTTAAGAGACTTGAAATCTCCCTCGCACCTGTGATTTAACAGGGCCCAATCTATTATACTCAGGGGAGTGTCTATGAAAAAAGGGCTTGTAGTTTTCGCGGTACTTTTATCATCACAAAACGTTTTTGCTTCATTTAGAGAAGGCGACATCTTAAAAGAAGTCTGGACTTGTAAAGGTAAGAGCGACTCGGTTGTGGACTCTGTCACTGTGACAGTTGATAGAGTGAAGAACACTGTTCTTGGTGGGCTTTTTGATGGGACGATGACTGGATCAGAAATTGGTTTAACAAAGGGATCTGATCTTTATAAGCTTGAAGGCTACGTGGCCCCAGGACATGATAACAGAGAGTACTCTGTGCAATTGGTTCAGAGTAGAAGAGATGATTTCGATTATGGGTTTGAAACAAAAGTAAAAGGACAGGCCGTTGTTGTTTACCAAGGTTTCATTGACTGTATTGGAGATGTCGGGGGAGCGGAAGTTCTTTCGTGTGATGTGGAATTAGAAAGAAAGTAAGAAGAAAAAAAAGGCCAGCTAAGAAGCTGGCCTTTTTGTTTTTAAAGTTGCGAATAATTTAACGGAAGCCAAATAAATTTTTTCCCTTCCTTTTGAATATGTCCGACACCTGGAAATGAAAGGTGAGAGGCACCTACAATAGCACCTTCTTTTGCTACAGATTCAAATATCTTTTTTCTTTGGATGGCCGCTTCTTTTGTATTGCTATCATATTGGATGGTCACTTCTGGATGAGCGAATTGAACCGCTCCTAAGTGAATAAGATCTCCAATCAGGATTAATTTTTTTCCTTTGCTCTCTACTACGTACACTGTGTGACCTGCGGTATGTCCGTGTGTTTGGACGGCCTTAATTCCATCAATGAGCTGGGTGTCACCTTCAAAAGGTTTTACCTTGTTTGCTTTTTGTAGCGGTAAAAAGACATTCATTGGGCCTTGGAAAAATGGTTTCATTCCTTCTGGGGCCTTGTCCATATTTTCTTTTGAAAGCCAGAAATCTAAATCGTGCTGATCTGCTCTGATAATAGCATTAGGGAAAGTCACTTTTCCGTCGTTTGTAAGTCCTCCAATGTGATCATTGTGAAGGTGAGTGATATAAATTTCATCAATTTGGTCTGGTGTGTACCCTGAAGCTTTTAGGTTTGATACGAGTTTGCCCAGCGTTGGTCCAAATAAAGAAGCTGCCCCGGCATCAACAAGAACTAGTTTTGTTCCAGTGTTAATTAAGAAAGTATTCACTGATGTTTCAGTTGGTGAATCCAGGTAAAATTTCTTTAATTCGGACTCGACTTTTTTCTGAGTCGTATTGAGCATTAGAGTGTTCATGGGAAGAGCGACTGTGCCGTCAGAAAGAGTTGTGATTTCAAAATCACCTAGCATGAAGCGGTAAAAGCCAGGTGCTTGTGTCTTTGCCATTGGGGCGCTTGCGAGAGAGACTGAACCCCATAGCATGAAGGCAATGGCGATTGATTTAAGCATTAGAAATCTCCTGTTTTAGTAGTTGAGACATTTTAAAACAGGAGTAAAAAGAATTCAAAATAAAAACAATTTAGACAAGTTTGGTGTTAAGGAACAAACTAGTAAGTAAAGTTTTTATGAATATACTCAACAGTCTTTCTCACATTACTTTCCGGAGTCTGCTGAAGAACCCCATGCCCTAAACCACAAATCCAACGATCCAGGTTTTTCAGGTCTTTTAACGGCGCCCAGAATTGCTCTAGTTTCGCTTCAACAATCGGCCAGTCATAGTGCAGGTAACTTGGATCAAAGTTTCCTTGGATCATGTAATCGTTTCCAAGCGTTTTAAGCGCAGCTGATAAATCCATTCTCCAGTCAATTCCCAGAACGTCGATGTTCTTGTCCTGGATTTCCTGAAGGTAATTCATATGAGTGAGCTTTGAGTAGTAGACCACTTTTTTCGTTGGGTGAAGTTTCTTAAATTCACTTGTCACTTTTCTAAGCATTGGCAGAACAAATTCTTTAAAGTCATTAAAAGTTAATTCACCAACTGCTGTATCAAATAAGCACACGGCGTCTGCTCCGCCTTCAGCTTGAACCGACATTTCTGTCAGAAGTTCAGGAAGAAGAATTTCACAGAAACCAAGCCATCTGCCATCGTAGAAACCTTTTTTTGAGCTCGTTAGGTTTCCAGAGTGTGATCCTTCAACTGCGTAAGTGTAAAGTGTCCATGGAGCACCAACAAATCCTAGAAGAGATTTCGTTTGCGGAAGTTCAGCGCGAAGAAGTTTAGTCGCTTCTTTTTGGAAGTTATAATATGCTCTTGATTCCTGAATCAGTTTACATTTTTTTACGTCAGCAGGTGTTTCAAGTCTGAATTCTAAAATTGGCCCTGGAGCATAAGTTAATCCCAGTCCAAGTTGCTCAAGAGGGAAGAGAAGATCCGAGAATAAAATCGCGGCATCGAAATTAAAATCGCGGATTGGTCCCATTGTGATTTCACAGGCCATAACCGGATTTTTACACATAGTCATAAAGTCAGAATCTTTTTTTATGTTCTGATAGTGAGAGTGGTAGCGACCTGCCTGGCGCATGAACCATACCGGCACTTGAGTCTTTCCATCGTTTGTTTTTAGTCGGTCGTTAAATAATCCCATGTCACATTCCTTTAATTCACAATTAATTTATATCCAATACTTCTGATACTTTGAATTTCGAGAGCTTTTTTTGGATCGGTCTCACACCACTTGCGAAGTTTTACAATGTAATTGTCGACGGTGCGGTTAGAAGGGAATTTGTCTTCTCCCCAGATCTTTTCAATGATCTCTTCGCGGTCAACGGCATTGTTCTTTTTGGTGTAGAGCAGCTCCAGGATCGCGCACTCTTTTTGTGAAAGGGTGATCACGTTTCCTTGGGCATCCTGAACTTCATAGCGCTTAAACCAGATTTTAAGCCCGCCGTGGGAGATTTCCTCCGGAAGCTTGTTGATCTCGCTTTGGCTTGAAACTGTCTCTTATACACATCTCCGAGCCCACGAGACGCTCAGTTATC
>CAXHHE010000248.1:0-5438 GCA_964016365.1 uncultured Bacteriovorax sp.
CTACACAGAAGCCTTCGTCGGCAGCGTCAGATGTGTATAAGAGACAGCTGAAGCAGGGATCGCCGTTGCCAACGGTAACACAAAGTCTCAGACCTATAACTTAAAACAAGAAAACGGCCTAAAATTTGACGCGAACGTTTTAAAATTTAAAGCACGTTTCCTAAACACATACAGCAATAACGATGAAAGCGCGCGTTATATTCTGGGAAGCCTTCGTTACGAGCGCGAACTTAATGATCAATTCTCTCTATTTGTTGAAGAAGGGTTAGAAAGCGACAAATTCGCTGGATACGAACTTCGCCACAACAATGACATCGGTGGAAAGTACAACATCTACAAAATTGAAAACTTCTACTGGTTTGTTGAAGCTGGTTACCGTTATGTAAATGAGAAAAGAAACAACGGTTCTCACGTCTATAAAAATTCTTTAAGAGCTTACACTGAGACAGAAAAGAAATGGACTGAAACTGTTTCAACAAAATACTTCCTTGAGTACATTCCCAACCTTAAGGAAAGTAAAGATTACCAAATCAATACAGAACTTTCAGTTTCTGCCGCTCTTTCAACTATGTTTTCAATTAAGACGGCATTCCTGCTAAGATATGATCATCTACCAGCACCAGGAACAGTGACTAAAACAGACACACTTTTAACAACTGCTTTAGTAGCTAAGTTCTAATTTCAGGATTAACCATGATTAAAGAAATCGACGTTCAAGAATTAAAAAAGAAATTAGATAACAAAGAAAACTTCGTTTTCATCGACTGCCGCGAGCAAGAAGAATGGGATGAAGCGCACATAGAAGGCGCAACACTAATCCCTCTTTCTTCTTTCCAGGAAAAATACGAAGCTGTGTTAACAGACAAAAATGCCACTATTGTTGTTCAATGTAGGAGTGGAAAAAGAAGTATGAACGCATGTATGTTCCTTCTTTCAAAAGGCTACAGCGACCTGAACAATCTTGAAGGTGGAATCATGGCATGGCATGAAGCTGGATTCCCTATTAAGGCATAAGGATAGAAAGAAATGTTAGATTTATTTTCTGAAGAGCAAGAAGACAGCTATAAACCAACCATCACGGAAGCAGAGCTTTCAGATGCAGAAGTTTTAGTTGAACTAAGAAAGCTTAAAGAAGAATTAAAAGAGAAAGTCGTAGTACTTGGTCACCACTATCAACAAGACGACGTTATTGAGTTCGCCGATATTACCGGAGACTCACTTCAACTGGCACGCGAAGCTGCTAAGCTCGACAAAGAATACATCATTTTCTGTGGTGTGCACTTTATGGCCGAAACAGCGGACATGCTGACGTCGAAAAACCAGAAAGTCATTCTTCCCGACTTAAAAGCGGGATGCTCAATGGCCGACATGGCAAGAAGATCTGAAATTGACCGCGCATGGAACTTCATCCAGAAGTCGACGAAAGAAAAAGTTGTCCCAGTAACATACATCAACTGTGCGGCGACACTTAAAGCTTTCGTGGGCGATAACGGCGGAAGCATCTGTACGTCATCAAACGCAGAAAAAATTATTTCATGGGCGCTTTCTCAAGGTGAGAAACTGCTTTTCTTCCCAGACCAGCATTTAGGGCGCAACACTTGTTTTAAAATGGGAATCCCATTAGAAGATATGGTGATCTACAACCCGAATATGCTTAGTGGTGGATTAACGAGTGAACAAATCGACAAAGCAAAAGTCATCCTATGGTACGGCTTCTGTTCAGTTCATCAGGGATTCACTAAAGATCAGGTCCTGGCGATTAAGAAAAAAGATCCTGAAATGACCGTCATTGTTCACCCAGAGTGTCCATTTGATGTTGTGGCAGCAAGCGATGATAACGGGTCAACTTCGTACATCATCGACAAAATCGCCAAGTCTCCAGCAGGAAGTAAGTTTGCCGTAGGAACCGAGATCAACCTGGTTAACCGCCTGGCAGCTCAATTCCCGGATAAAAAAATCGTTTCTCTTTCGCCTTATCAATGTCTTTGCACGACTATGTACCGCGTAAGACCTCGTTGGTTACTTGCCAGTTTCCGTGCGATCAAAGAGAATAAGCCGATAAATATTATTAGTGTACCGGAAGATATCGCACACTCTTCAATGAAGGCGCTCGATAGAATGCTCGCTATTAAATAAAAGAAGGAAATATGATTTACGCAGACTATAACGGCAGTGCTCCCCTTTCACCTCCAGTAAAAGAGTATCTTTTAAAGAGACTTGAAAAAGGGCCATTTGCTAACCCAAATGCTATCCATCACCTTGGTGCTAAGACACTTATGGGGATGGAGAATGCGAGGGCGGTTTGTGCTAAGGTACTAGGCGCTGATTACGACCAGGTTATTTTCAACTCTGGGGCGACTGAAGGGATCTCAACTGTTTTCCACAGCATTTTAGGCTGTGACAAAAACACGAAAAAAACCATCATCATTTCGGGAATCGAGCACTCTGCCATCATCAACACGGCCAACTACTACGCTTCTGAAAAAGGTTACAACGTAAAAGTTCTTCCTGTGACAAAAGACGGTGTCGTTGAACTTGAAACACTAAAAAAATGGATCGCTGAAGAAAAGACAAATATCGCTATGGTTTCAATCATGGCCGCAAACAATGAAACAGGTGTTATCCAGCCGTACAAAGAAATCAATGATCTTTGTAAAGCTAACAACATCCCTTTTCTTTGCGACACAACTCAATTCATCGGTAAGACACGTTTTAACTTCAAAGAATCAAACTTCGACTACGCTGTTTGCTCTGGCCACAAGCTAGGAGCCATGACGGGAACAGGGATCCTTTTGGTTAAAGACGCTACTACTCTAAAACCATTAATCATCGGTGGAGGCCAGGAAAAAGGTCACCGCGGCGGAACTCAGAACTATCTTGGAAACGAAACTCTAGCTGTTGCCTTAACGGCGATTGATAGTGTTTTAAAGAACCTTGATGCACTTTCTGAAAAGAGACTTGAATTTGAAGCTAAGATGAAAAAAGCTTTCCCGAATGTTGTTATCATCGGGGAAAACGCTCCAAGACTTGCTTCAACGACATACATTTCATACCCAGGTATTCACGGACAAGCGGTGCAAATTGAACTTGAGTCTCAAGACATTTTTGTCACCACTTCTTCTGCCTGCTCTGACAACATGCCAGTGACTTCTAAAGTTCTTCGCGCCATGGGTGTTGAAGATGACGTCGGTCGCGGTGTTGTGAGAATCAGTCTTTGCCTTAACTCACCACTTGAGTACTACGACCAACTGGCAGATGCACTGACAAAAGCTTATACAAAACTGACTAAGGTAAAGAGCTTCTAATGACAAAATTTAAATTCCAGTTCCTTCTCATCATCGCAATGCTGGTAGTGGCTTCTTGTTCAAGCTCGCAGAAAAAAAACAGCGTTTCGATTTCTTCTGCAAGTACTGGAGTGATCAAAAATCATAGCGTTCCTTTTCCGCTTTACCTGACTAATAAAATTGAAGCGAGAGAAGCGATCGTCGATAAAACAAACGAGAACGTTTTTATCGTTCACACTGGTCACTTACTGAAGGCCAATGCTTCCAAAGCTCAAAACATGGCCGTTCTTGAATCTTTAACAGGTAAAGGAATCGACATTGTTAACCTTTCAATCGAAGATTTCATCATCGCTGACCAACAAGAAATCTCATTTGAGAAATACCCACAAAAATTCTTAAACAGCTCCGTTGTCGACCTAAACGAAGACAACATTATCGCTAAATCGAACATCACCCCTTACGTCATTCACGATGGCGTAGCACTAATCGGGCTTTCAGATAAAAACATCGATAAGCTTCTTTCAATGGATAAGTTTTTAGTAAGTGATTACGTCCTGGCCATTCTTCGCGCCAGAAAAGCTGCTTTAAAAGACCCGGCAGCGACAAATCCTGAAAGACCACTGACTTCATTTGTAATTGTTCATACGATGGGTTCAGACATTAACGAAGTGATGGAAAGACTTCCACCTAACTTTATTAACTCACTGGCAGACTAAGATTTTATCGGCGTTAAGCACCGGTTCTAAGTCACTTTGACAAATCCCCGCCTCTTCCTCTGGCACGACTTTTACCCCGCGCGGGCAAGCTGGTTCATTTTTTTCTCCGCAGTGATTCTGTCCGCAGAATTTTGATCCACCTTGTGGACACTGGAAATCGACAACTTCATACCAACCGTAACGACAGTCTCCACAGCGATTCTCTCCCACTGTTTCGCAATTTTTATTCACCTGCTGGCACCTGATCGCCGTGCCTCGGCTAAAACGGTCTGAGATCTTTCCTAGATATCTATTGCTGCCAAAATCAAAGCTGTCATCGTTTAAGCGAAGAAACTTTAATCCGCTAATCATACTTCTTTCAGATAGGGCCTTGTACTTTTCGTGAACCAGACCTAACTCAATGTTTGGCATCGGGATTTCAATTTTCTTTTTCTCTTTTTGATAATCAAAATCAAGTGCGAGCTTAAAGCGCGTAAAACTAACCGCCAGGTTCGAGAGACCTTGAAGTTCAAGGAGCTTCTCTCCTTTGTCTGCCGTCTCCGGACAGCTCTCCAAATTCTTTAGCTCCATCACTTTTAAACTACCGACAATTTCTTTATAGGGAACTGTATAATAGAGACATTGACGTATCTGATTGAGCCCGCCTTTTGCCGGCAAGGTAACCGAAACCACCAATTGCTCAAACCCAGGAGGTCTTGAAATCACTTCACCGGAATTTTTAAGGCCATCTAGCGCAGTAGTATAAATCCACTCTTCTGAAAGCCTTAAATCCATTTCAGCAACACTCATCTTGTCGTTATTTTTTACACACGAAAAAAGAAAAACAAGAATAAGAAGATTTAGAATTTTCATTGCATCACCTCGCGCATACAACGAAAACCGACCTGAAATTTTTCAACGGCAACAAAAGGATTGAGTCCTCTAAAATCAAAATTTCTTAGGTCAAATCCTTCTCCATCCCATCCGGCGCGAAAACCTAATTTGTGCCATGAAGATTTTGAATCAAAATAAAATGAAGATGCCTTCAAATTGCTATCGGGATCAATAGGGTTTCTAAAAGCTTCAAAAACTCCACCCATTGAATCACGCAGCCCCGACCAACTTGGCTCTGTGGAATTTAAGCTATAGGCCTTTTTGCTTAAGCAGTCTTTAGAGTAAATCAAGTTACAGTCTGACTTGTACTCACTTGCTTTTTTCGTCCAGTAATAAGGCGAGCGAAGGTTTCTCTTTGGGATTTTCTCTCCCAAATCCATTGGAAGAAATGTCGCTGCATCAAAAATATGAGCAAGCATGACTTGTCTGCCCTTAAAAGAACAGTAGTTCTCCATCTGATTAAACGTTAAATCGACCGCAGGAAGAAAGAGGTCATCCCCCTTTTTTTCTCTTAGTCCCTGTCTCTTATACACATCTGACGCTGCCGACGAAGGCTTCTGTGTAG
>CAXHHE010000249.1:0-5437 GCA_964016365.1 uncultured Bacteriovorax sp.
TGAAGAAGGCGAAGAAACACCTGTCTTTGAAGTTGGAAAACTAATGATTGGGGATATTGTAACGGTAAAAGTTAAGTAAGCCTTAGCTTTTGGCGTGTAGCACTGCTCTTCTTTCCTGAATTGATTCCGTCATTTTATTAATCGCCGTGAGCGCTTTTTCCAGGCGCTCAATCTCGCGCGCTTCTACATTTGGGTTATCTCGTAATGTACGAAGAACAAATGTCGTCATTCCATGTGCCACGACTATATGATTTGAAATATCATGAAGAAACTTTCTTTCTTCAGCCGTTGTTTCTTTCGATGTTTCATCACTCATAGTCTGTCCTCTTTTTCGAAAGTATATCACGTTTTTTATTTACTCAATTTTTTTATACTTAAGTAACGTCACTTCCAGCACAGATTCTCGCACGCATTTCAAAGTAACCCATAGCAGGTAATCCTCCCCCTTATCCAAGGCCACCGATTGATGAGGGTAGACATGAATTTCCTTAATTTTTAGTCCACTATAAAAACCACGGAAGTGAAACCTGAAGAAGGTTTTTTTACTGCGTGGAGAGATTCTCTTGGCCTGACAACGTGAGAGAATTAAGATCATATCTTGCATAAAATACTCCGGTATCAAATGCCTTGATATTGCAGAAAACGAGCATAAGTTTTTTAACTAAGATGCCGAAATTAAGTTAAGCAAATTATTTAAAGGTTCAATTTATGATGAAAGATTCAACAATTTCAAAACTCTTTTTTAGAAAGACTTCGAAATTACCTCACAGAAAAGCTATCGGATGGGTTGATGGAAACGACCTTAACTTCTACAACAACGATGAATACCAACAGAAAGTTCGTCAGTTTTTTTACGGACTGATTAAATTAGATACTCAGCCTCAAGACCGCGTAGCTATCCTGGCACAGACTTCTAAAGAGTGGCACTTTTTTGATCTTGCAACAATGTGTGCACGTGCAGTGGTGACTCCTGTTTACCCGACTTATCTTGCTCACGAGGTTGAATACATTCTCAACCATAGTGAAACAAAAATTCTCATCTTGGAAAATGAAGCTCAAATGCAAAAGATCCTTGAGATCCAGCACAGCCTTACGCATTTGAAATATATTGTCGCTTTAAAAGAAGTCACTGAAGACTCAGTTAAAAAACTCTCAGATAAAATTATTTTTCAGAGTTTTCAACAATTCCTCGACAATGGGACAGCTGAATCGCAAAACTCTCCCAAGCTTTTTGAAGCAACAATTGAGGCCAGTGAGCCACAAGATATTGCCTCAATCATTTACACGTCAGGAACAACAGGGGAACCAAAAGGGGCGGTGATCTCTCAACGCGCTTTTGTGGTTATGCTAAACAACGTGTACACCTCTCTAAAAACCAACATTCTTCCAACTGACCGAACGCTGACATTCCTTCCTCTCTCTCACGTTTTTGGCCGTTGTGACTCTCTCTTAAACTTAGTCTTTGAATTTGAATGTGTCTTCGCTGAATCCCTTGATAAAGTTGTCGACAACCTTCAAATTGCTAAACCGACTCTGCTTCTTGCTGTGCCAAGAATTTTTGAAAAGGTTTACTCAAAAGTTCTGGAGAACATCCAGAAAGAAAACGAACTTAAAAAGAAAGTCTTTGACTGGGCCCTTAAAGCTTCGAATGATTACTTTGAAAAAATTAATCAGGATAAATCACCAAGCACCTATGAGATTTTACAAAAGAATCTTGCTTATAAACTGGTCTTTGAAAAAATCTACAACCGTTTAGGTGGACGTATTCGCTTCTTAGTTTCTGGAGGTGCTCCTATTTCTCCAGAAATTATCCGCTTCATGCAAAACGCAAATCTTACGATTCTTGAAGGCTACGGTCTGACTGAAACAGTTGCACCTTGTATCCTGAATCCTCCAGTGAGACAGATTCCGGGAACTATTGGTCTTCCTCTTGGTGATGTACAAGTGAAGTTTGCTGAAGACGGCGAGATCATGGTGAAGACTGAGGCCATGTTAACTGAGTACTACAAAAATAAAGAGGCCACTAAAGAAGCGATTAAAGATGGCTGGCTTTATACCGGTGATATTGGTGAACTTACTGTTGAAGGCTATGTTAAAATCACCGACAGAAAAAAAGACATTATCATTACCAGCGCAGGAAAGAATGTGGCCCCTCAAAAAATTGAGAACACACTTAAACTGCAAAAACATATCTCGAATGCTATGGTTGTCGGAGACCAGAGAAAGTTCCTGGTGGCGATTATCAGCATTGACCACGAAGCTTTCCGCGATGATGGCGTGAGCGGCAGAACTTATGAAGAACTGGCCCAGGACCCGAAGGTTTTTGAAATCGTCGACCAGGAGATCCATGCCGTCAATAAAGAGTTGGCGAGCTTTGAGAGCATTAAAGGGTTTTTTATTGCACCGAGTGATTTTACGGTTGAAAACGGCCAGATCACCCCTTCTCTGAAGCTTAAGAAGAAGGTTATCCTGAAAACTTATGCGAAAGAGATTGATGCTCTGTATAAAAAGCTGGAATCTTAGAGTTACTTTATTCAGCGAGCTCTTAAAAACGACGCAAGTCTTTTCATTTATTCAAAAGTAGTAGAAATGCTCCACTGGAGCATTTCTACGCTGAATTGACAAAAATGGGCATTAAGGCTATAACCTAAAGTTCGTAAATCTATTTTTAGCCCCAATCGGCTTTAGGAGACAATCCAATGGCAAGAATTACTATCGAAGACTGCTTAGAAAAAGTAGAAAACAGATATGAGCTAGTTCACCTAGCTACTAAGAGAGTAAAACAACTAAGAGAAGGAGCTGAGCCTCTAGTTAAGTCTAAAAACAAAGAAGTTGTAACGGCACTAAGAGAGATCGCTGCTGGTAAAATCAAGCACGCTCCAATCAGCGAATACGACTCAGACGAATTCTAAGATCTTATTCTTCATTTATTTCTTATATAAAAGACCGCCTAATTTAGGCGGTTTTTTTATGCCCAAATCTTAAGGTTAATTTCATTTAAAGATAAATATCGGTGTCCGATATGAGAAGTGTAAACATCTCATGTTTGCACAAGAAACGGGGAATTGTGTTTATCTAGAGTGTTTATAAAAAAGGCCGGTGGAGACCGGCCTTTCTATTTTTAGATCTATTACTTTTTTAAAGCAATTTTCAGAACTTCATCAAAATGCGAAACCGGGTAGAACTTCATTCCTTTTCTATGTAGGACTGGAACTTCTTTTAGGTCTTTCTCATTTTGTTTTGGAAGAATGATGTTTTTAATCCCAGCGCGTTTTGCCGCCAGAACTTTTTCCTTAATCCCACCAACCGGAAGAACCTTACCAGTTAAGCTCAACTCACCTGTCATAGCGATATCAGAATCAACCGCTTTGTTAGTCGCCAAGCTGTAAAGAGCAAGCGCCATTGTAATACCAGCAGAAGGTCCATCCTTAGGAGTGGCTCCCGCAGGAAGGTGAAGGTGAACTTCGTGTGCTGCCAGGTAATCTTCATTCTCATGCTCATCTTTTTTCACAACTGGAGTTGCCGGAGCTTTAGTCACTTTCTTCTTAGCTGGAGCAGGCTTGTGCTCGTCCATTTGGTTTTGAAGAAGTTTTTTAACGTATGAGTAAGCGAGTGTTGCCGACTCGTTCATTACGCCACCAAGCTGACCTGTAAGCTTGAATCCTTTTCCTTTAAGAGGAAGAGTTTCAATGAAAAGAATTTCCCCACCGTAAGCTGTCCAAGCAAGACCTGTAACAACACCTGGTTTGTTTTTCTTTTCTGCTGAGTCAGAGTGGAAACGTGGAGTTCCCAGCATTTCTTCCAGGCTCGTTGTAGCTGGAACAAATTTCTTAGCTTTGTTTTTCGGGCGAGACACTTTTTCAAGAGCTGCACGTCTACAAAGTTTAGCGATATGTTGCTCAAGAACACGCACACCTGGCTCACGGGCGTAGTCTGCAATAATTTTTTTGATAACATTTAAGCTTAGAGAGAAATCTGATTTTGTCAGACCGTGCTTCTTAAGCTGACGTGGAATAATCCATTTCGTTGTGATCGCCACTTTTTCTTCCAGCGTGTAACCAGAAAGCTCGATAACTTCCATACGGTCTAGAAGTGCTTCCGGGATATCGTTGATGTAGTTAGCTGTCGCAATGAAAAGTACTTTTGATAAATCAAAAGGAATGTCCAGGTAGTTATCGATGAATGTCGAGTTCTGTTCTGGATCAAGTACTTCAAGTAGAGCTGATGCCGGGTCACCTTGGAACGACTTCCCGATTTTATCAATCTCATCCAGCATGATAACTGGATTGTTCACTTCGACTCTCTTTAGGGCCTGAATAATTTTACCTGGCATTGCTCCCACGTAAGTTCTTCTGTGTCCTTTAATCTCAGCTTCATCTCTCATTCCCCCTAGAGAGAAACGGTAAAACGTTCTTCCTAGAGAGGCGGCGATTGATTTACCAAGAGATGTCTTACCTACTCCCGGAGGACCTGCTAAACACAGGATCGTCCCATCGTATGAAGGCTTAAGCTTTCTGACGGCAAGGAATTCAAGAATTCTTTCTTTGGCCTTCTCAAGACCGTAGTGGTCTTTTTCAAGGATCTTTTTAGAAGCAGCGATATCGATGTTGTCATCTGTCGACTTCTTCCATGGAAGTTCAATTAACCATGTTAGGTAAGTTCTCGCTACGTTATATTCTGGAGATGAATCTGGAATGAGCTCCAGTCTTTCCAGTTCTTCCTTAGCTGTTTTTAAAACATCCTCAGGCATTCCAACTTTTTCGATTTCTTCTTTGATTCTCTTGATATCGCGAGACTTTTCATCCTCTTCCATACCAAGTTCAGAACGAATAACTTTTAGTTGTTCACGAAGGAAGTACTCTCTCTGGTATTTGTTAACTTTATCGTTAACTTCATCAGAGATTTTCTTCTGGATATCAGCTACATCTTTTTCACGCTTTAAATAAACAAGAAGTTTAGCAAATCTCTTTTTAACAACGAGTGTTTCAAGGAAGTCCTGCGCTTCTGGGATATCAAGAGAGATAGCAAATGCCACAAGGTCGGCCAGTGACCCTGGAGACGGCGAGTTTAACATCGCCAGCTTCATCTCTTCGTTGAAGTATGGGTTGATTTCTGAAAGTTTCTTTACCTGATTGATAACTGATCTTGTGTAAGCATCAAGTTCTTCATCAGTTTCAAGGATGTCATCAAAAACTTCAATTTTTGTTTTTAAGATTGGAGACTCAGAAAGAATTTCTGAAGCTCTGTATCTCTTCATCCCGTGAACGAGAACGTTCACTGATCCATCTGGAAGTTTAAGTTTTTTTACAACTTTACAAAGAACTCCAACTTTGTAGATATCGCCTGATTTGATTTCTTTTTTATCGAAATCAATTTCTTCCTCAGGGATCACCTCGCCTTCATCGTTCTTCAGGTCGTTTTTAACCAAGTTAAGAGC
>CAXHHE010000250.1:0-5428 GCA_964016365.1 uncultured Bacteriovorax sp.
GGCAAATTTAGATGAAGCCGCTAAAGCGATTGCCATGGGTGCCTACAACTACGCTGGACAAGTGTGTATCTCTGTTCAACGAATCTATGTTGATGCTGGAGTCTTTGATGAGTTTATTGAAAAACTTAAAAATGAAGTCGGTCTTTTAAAAATTGGAAACCCGGCCGAAGAAGGTGTGGTGGTTGGACCAATGATTGATAGAGTTCACATCGATAGAATCGACAGCTGGATTCAGGAAGCTAAAACCAAAGGTGCTCAGGTCATCTTTGGTGGAAGCGTGCTTGATTTAGAGCACTCGCTTTATTCTCCAACACTTTTAACCAACACAACTGCTGATATGAAGATTGTCGCTGAAGAGGCCTTTGGCCCGGTAGCGGTTATTGAAAAAGTTCAGTATTTTGATGAAGTCATCCGCGAGATCAATCGCTCGCGCTACGGGCTTCAAGCAGGATTGTTTACCAATCAGCTCTCGCAAATGAAATACGCCCACGAAAACCTGGAAGTCGGGGCCCTGATAATCAATGGGGTGCCGGGGTTTAGAATCGACACGATGCCTTATGGCGGGGTGAAGGATTCAGGTTTTGGGCGCGAAGGTGTGAAATACGCCATGGCAGAGTTGCTTGAACCGCGCCTTCTCGTGTACTAGTCAGAGAGAATCTGCTATATTGGGCTCTCACGTTTTTTGAATTTGGAGAGCCTCATGACTGTTCGCGTACGCTTTGCCCCATCACCAACTGGATACCTACACATCGGAGGAGCTAGAACTGCGATGTACAACTACCTTTTTGCTAAAGCAATGGGTGGAAAATATGTTCTTCGTATTGAAGACACCGATACTGAAAGATCAGAAAGAAGATATGAAGAAGCACAGATTGAAGACCTGAAGTGGCTTGATCTACAACACGACGAAGGACCAGATGTCGGTGGAGACTATGGGCCCTACAGACAATCAGAACGCCTGCACATTTACAAAGAATACACTGACAAACTTTTAAAAGAGAAAAAAGCTTACCGCTGTTTTTGTTCTGAAGAACTTTTAGAAGAAAAGAAAAAGATCGCTGAAGAAAAAGGTCTTCCTCCACATTACGATGGAACTTGTAGACATTTATCTGAAGCTGAGGTTGCTGATAAAATGGCGAAGGGAATTCCTTCAGTCGTTCGTTGTATCACTCCGAAAAAAGCTTACACGTTCACAGATAAAGTTCGTGGCGAAGTAACGTTTCCAGAAGACATGGTAGGGGACTTTGTTATCGTGCGCGCTAGCGATATTCCTGTTTATAACTTTGCAGTTGTTATCGACGATATGACGATGAAAATCTCTCACGTTATCCGCGCTGAAGAGCACTTAAACAACACTCTTCGCCAGCTGATTCTGTATGAAGCTTACAACGCCGCACCTCCAACGTTCTGTCACGTTTCTCTTCTGATTGGTCAAGACCGCCAGAAGCTTTCAAAACGTCACGGAGCGACTTCGGTAAGACTTTATCAAGAACAAAACTATCTTCCATCAGCGATGCTGAACTACCTTCTACAATTAGGTTGGTCGCACCCTGAGGAAAAAGATATTTTCGATATTCACACGCTGGGAACGATGTTCAATCTGGATCGCTTCACTAAATCTGCTGCTATCTATGACATCGTAAAACTTAACCACATCAACGGAGAGCACTTAAGACTTCTTCCGACAGAAAAACTGATTTCTGAAGTAGAGAGAATTCTTCCAGCTGATCACCCATTCCATAAAATGGATGCTGAATGGAAAGCTCGTTGCGTGACATTAAGTAAAGAAAAAATGAACTTCTACAGCGATATCATTCCTCTTCTAAAACTTTACTTTGACTGCGAAGTTTCAACTGAAGCGGATTATGTTGAGGCAAGAAGCTGGGAGACGACGCCTCAAATTCAAGCTTACTTAAAAGGTGAGATTGAAAAAGCAAAAGCAGCTGGCAAAAAATTTGTCACTGAAGCTGAATACAATGAATGGAGTAACCACGTTAAGGGCGAGCTTAAAATAAAAGGTAAGCAGCTATTCATGGGAATTAGAGCTGTTTTAACACTGCAAGCTCATGGATCTGATCTTAAATTCATTATTCCTTTGACGCCGATTGAAGTTTTAGAAAAAAGAATCAATATGTAACTTACTTAAGGGCTTCTTCGGAAGCCCTTTTTTTTTTGGGGCTGTTTTTAGGTCTTTTAATTGGCACTGAAATAGGAAAGATACGGTCTATGTGAGTTGTAAATACAGAAGGTTATGAACCCAACTACTTTTGTAGCAGGTCTGTAAAAGAAAAGCCTCTATTATAGAGTAGTTAATAAAAAAGGATTATCGAGATGAAAATAAACATCACCCTACTGATGCTTGTTTCTTTAAGTGCATTGATGGAGGCCAAGGCCGCTTCTGTTCTTTTGTATTCTCCGGGAAAAATTCATTCGACTAAAAAAGGGACGTCTTCATCGACTTCAACTAAAGAGAGCACGACAAAGTCTTCGACGTCTGCGAGTTCCACAGCTTCAGCCTCCAGCTCTTCTTCATCGGTTGACCCGGCGATCATGAGTCAGATTGAAAAAGATTTTAACAATGCTTTAAATGGCGCAGTCGTTCCTGAGCTTGGGGATTCCATGAGCTGGGCCGGGGGAACTTTAACCAGGACAAAAAAAGGTGAACTTCGCTATGTGAATACGAACAATGGTTATTATGAAGCCACTTTAAAATCGACAGCTGATATTCCTAAGCTTGCCAGAGAAAATAGTGACATCAACAACACATGGATTGCCCATTATGGCGTTGATATCGGAAACCTCACGAATGACAACGCTAAAAACCAGCAAGATGCTTATAGAACATCTATCAGTCATGTTGCCACTCATGGTTTGCAGGCCCAATACAACAAGGATAATCCGTGGAAGTTTGATAAAGGAATTGCCGCCTATAATGAGAATGGCAAAACCATTTTTACTCTAAATGGAAAAGTTGTGAGTATGAATGAATTGCAAAACAGTAACGAGTACAAGGCCTTGACTGGTGCAAACGTTGTCTACGATGAAAAAACAAGTTCACCTCAAACGCAAAAGGTAGCAACCGCTGCAATTCCTACCAATAGTGTCGGCAACATGGATTATATTAAAAGTGTCACCAATAGCTCTATTGAGATGTTGATTGAGGCATCAAAAAAGTATAAAGCGGGAGCTCTTTCTAAAGACCAGTACATCGAAGTGGCGCTTCAGGTAGGAGCGATGGCCGACTACAATAACAAGGTGGATAATGCAACGAAGGCCAATGGTAATACTTCGGCAAGCGCTCCGGTAGCGGCGGCCGATAAAAGTAACGAGAAAGGCTGGTCTGAAAAAACTTTTGGCTTCAGCGATTCCGAACAAAAAATATGTTCACAAAATCCTCAGTTTGCTATTTGCAGACCTCAGGCCGAAAGACTTCAGTACTTAAAAGATCAGGTCGCGAAGGCCCAAAAACCAATCTCTCTTAATTTCATCGCTTCTTTTGGGCCAGGCTTTGAAGGCTCTGAACAAGTTTTTGCGGATTGGACGAACACTTCTAAAACTTTTGTCGTCAGTTGCGATGAAGGGATGAACTCTTACGGTTTATTTTCTGGAGAAAAAGGAAAAACCGGACCGTGGAAGGCCGGCAGTAACCGCAAATTCTACGATACTAGCGGGAACTATATTGGTGAAGGTGGTGCCTTAATTACTGTGACTCAATACGTGGATAAGGCCACTGGTGCACCGATGGTTGAGCCGAATGTCTTTTATCCAGCTGTAGGATATTGCCAGAAATGAAAATATTTTTTCTTTTAATAAGTTTTTACATCATAGAGACGTCTGCCATGGTGCCAGGAAAATCCGGGACGTGGCAGAGTGTCTGTATCACTTATCCCGATGGAAAAGGTGCGTGCTATTTTGATGTTTCAAAAGAAACGGTAGCCAAGTTAAAAAAACAAGAGAGTGAAATGTTTCAGGCAAAAATAAAAGAGGCCGAAGAAAACGCGAAGGCCCTGGAGGCAGCTCAAAAATTTAAACAGACTCAAGAAGATGAATACATCAAACAAGCTTCTGAAAGCGCGATGAATATGCTGGCCGAAGCGACAGCTAAATACAAAGCGGGGCAGATCACCAAAGAGCAATTCCTAGAGATTTCTCTGCAGGCCGGGCAAATGGCCTCGTATAAGAACCAAGGGCGTTGCCTGAATATGGGACTAACCGGCACAGGGTGCACCCCTCAAAAATAGGGCCAATTCTGGTCATTTGGTAACCAAAATCAGCTTTTCCCACTCACATTCCTTACAATTCCTCATCTGCGGCCGTTTTCCCTTGTAGGATCGTTTTGGGCGCGATTAAATTTTCCCATCATTTTTTAAGCATAAAGGGGACGTAATGCTTACTTTAATCATGGGACTTGCTTTAAGTTTACTTAATCCAGCTCACGCTTCAGTCAATCCTGACTGGTCGTCTGAGGCCATCCTGATTCCGGGTGAAGACCGCGCGAATATCTATCAGGTTTCGCCGGAAGAATTAGAGCAGTTGAAAATGAATGGTTACAAGCACGCGATGAAATACCCGGTGACTGTCACAGGTTTATTAATCCCATACCGTCCGCTGATTAATGTTCTAAGTTCAGACAATAAAAATCCAGTTAAAGAAATCATTCTGGCCATCACGAAGTCGTATGCTGGTTTTAAATCAGAAGCAGAATTCTATGAATGGCTAGGTCTTTCAAAGTTTAACCCAATTACAGCAACGGGGATCTACAAGATGCCTCGCCCAGAAGGACAGCCTGAAGCTCTTTATGTAGGAGCTGGGATTATTAAAAACGAAAACGGCGAAGGCTTAACCTTCAGCTGTTTTGCCTGTCACTCAACGAGCCTCTTTGGAACAACGGTTATGGGTCTGACGAATAAGCGTCCACACTCAAACAAACTTTTCCACATGGCCCGCCAGGTAGTGCCTAAGATCCCTAATGCAATTTTTAAAGCGAGCTCAAAAGCAACTGATGGTGAATTGGCGATGTTCATCCGTACAAAGAAAAACATTCTTTCAGTCGATAGCGTTGTCCCTCAAGTTCACGGCCTTGATACTTCTCTTCCACACACAGCTTTAAGTTTGGCCAGAAGAAACAACGATGAGTACGCGACGAAAAACCCAATACTGGAGAGATTCCCGCGCGATAATGAATTAAACACATTTGTTGCTGATTCCAAACCTATGCCATGGTGGAACTTAAAATATAAAACAAGATGGCTTTCAGACGGATCTGTTGTCAGCGGTAACCCGATCTTCACTAACTTCTTATGGAATGAATTAGGAAGAGGGACGGATTTAAAAGAATTAGAAAAGTGGATGCAGGATAACAGCAAAACGATTCAAGAAGTAACCTGTCTCTTATACACATCTCCGAGCCCACGAGACGCTCAGTTAT
>CAXHHE010000251.1:0-5423 GCA_964016365.1 uncultured Bacteriovorax sp.
AGACAGCCTAAAGCCTCTGCTTCTAAGAGCTCTGGTTTTTTAGTGACTTTAAGATCAAAGGTTAAAGGTTTTTCCTTTTTTACAATATCGATCTTCTTCATCGTCAGTTTAAAATCAGGAATCAGAGGATTCCACACCATATCCCAATAAGACATGATATCTGGTGGTGGTGTCTCTTCTGGATTATCTTTTGGTGCAATCACGAGCTTTGAAGACTCAACTTCTAAAGGTTCATAGATCACATATTTGAAGCCTTCATTCATGCTCCAAAAAAGCTCTACGTTCCATGAAACTTGTTCCATGCAGGTATCAACATTCACATCTGGGTTATCATACACCAGGCACAGGTCCTGAAATCCCCCGTAAAAGCGGCGCTTATTCCAGGCAATCCACTGATGATTAATCTGGGCGTCTTTCCACGACCAGCTTTTTAAAACCTGAGTTTTAGTTAGAGCATAGTCCAGATTTTTTGGATTGATAAAAAGTGTCGGGTTATAAAAGAAAGTCACGGCGATTGCAATAACCGTGATGAGGATCAATCCGATAAAACCACAGATGATCAAAAAAAGGCGGAAAAAAATCTGCTTGGGAGAGATTTTCATTTAGAACACTCCTCCCAATCCCAGATAAAATAAATTTCCATTGTCTTTCACTGTTTCATTAGAAAGAGCACGGGCCCAAAATCCCTGGACAATCCCGATAGGAGAAAGCCAACGAAGTCCTGTCCCAGGTGAATACCAAAGGCGTTTTTCAACTTTCCAAGGTTTCTCTCCAAAGTATGTTGTGTCGACAAAAGTAAAACTCTCAATCGTCGGAATAAAAACATAGGTCTTTCTAAATTCAAATTTCAAACTTAATTTCGTCAAGGCCCCAAGACCATTGTTACTTGGAAGTGAGCTCAGTTTATACCCTCTGACATCATCACTTCCCCCTCCATAAAATTTAACCGACGGAGGCAGTGAAGCTAAATCAACTCTATCAGGCACCCATGTGGTCGCCGTAGTCAGCCTGATTCCGCCAATGGCCTCACCTCTTCCCAGCTCCCCTAAATGAAGCAGTGTCAGGTAAGATAAGTTGAGTTTTAAAAGTGGATCGACGAAACCAAAACTCGGGTGACGGAAATCGAAATTAAAGCTTAATGTATTTCCCGATTCCGGGTGCAGATCATAGACTTCGTATTCGTGACTAGTTGTTTCGAGTTTTCCTTCCAATGCTCCAGTATTGATTCTCTTTGTATCCGAATCGTTTGTTGCTGATTTATATGAACCGGCAATTAAAGTAGGTCCAGTCGTCCACGTCCACAGCCTGGAGCTGCCATCTCTGGTCCACTTCATGTGTGGCTTAAATTTAGCAGTGATTTCTTCGTAAGTGGTCTGATTGTCTCTTTCTAGTTCAACTGATGTTAAAAGCGATCTGCGAGGAGCATCACTCCACATAAAACGATCTGAGGTAAAGCTAGCGAACTGATTTTTAAATGAGAGTTGAACATTAAACTCCCACAAAGAGGCCATCGGTCCCGATCTTTGGTTAGACCACTTCCCTCTAAACATCGGCCCCAGCTCTGTACTGGCACCAATCCCTAAACGAATCGTGCGGCTCGTCCCCAAGATAAATTGTTGAGAGAGAGAAAATGAATTGTTTTTTAAGTCACAACTTTCTTGAAAATAAGTTCCTTGCACAACTCCAGCGCGCGTGAAGCGCTTCTCTGCTAACGTCAGGTCGCGCTCTGAAAAATAATCACCGCTGGTAAAAGGATAAAAACGGTCAAAAGCCGTCGATTCTAAACCGGGTACGGCTTCTTTTTTGATTTCACCAAACTGAAAAGGAACCAGCTCCTTTAATGTGACTGTTACTTCACCTAAAGTTGCATCAACGGTTGAACCAACCTTGGCACATGGATAAGTGTTGTTGCGCAAATAAGTCAGTGACTGGGCCTCAATAGCGTCCAGAAGTTTAGGAGTGATAATTTCTCCTTTAAATTTTCTGAACATCTCTTTTTCTACCATCTTCGAATCATCTTCATGATCTGAGACAACAATGATTTTTTCCACGAAGGATTGTTTACCAGGATAGACATGCAGCAGGTCTCCTTCGTATTCGAAACGAGGAGTCGAGTATCCTTTGGATTGCAGAAAACCAGTCAGCATGTAGCTGGCCTGGTAAGAAGGGATAAGTTTATAAGCGTCTTCTTCTGGGTCGCCACAAATGAGACGCTTTTCAGTGTCACTTAATTCAAAATCAGATTTATCTGAATGAATAAAAACCTTAGGGCACACTCGTTCGTCTTGCTTAGTCGTTGCACAACCAGAAAGCAGTGAAATAAAAATGAATGTGAAAATAAGAGTTACGTGATTCATTAGGGCCTGTTAACACGGTCATTCGCCCTCTATTTATACGCAAAATGACACATATTATCCAGTACAAAACACTTCTCTATAGTGTCCCTATGCCTTTTAGATTTTTGGGACACATCAAAAAGACTTTTTACCCCATACAATTCTTCTCATCGCGTGAAATGATGGATTTTACGTTCATGAATATTGGCATCCATACTGCAACTAATATAGTAGTACCAGAAGAGATTCTGGTCGGGACGAAAGACAAAGGCAAAGATTATTGAGATCGCCATTGTGTAGACTGAAAAACTACTCCCACACATCATCAATAAGAAGCCACCTTCGGGTGGCTTTTTAATTCAAGGAGGAACTGCATGGCAAATCCAATTGAATCCAAAAAAAATTCAATCTCACAAGTTGGAATCAAAAAGAAGCTTGAAAAAAAAGAAGTCATAAAAGAAACATCACAACAGCAACACGCTAATGATGCCGCTCCTAATCTCAATCCGTTGAGTTCAATCGTTCACAAAGTGCTTCACAAAGCTTCAAACAGAGGTAAATAACATGAACTATCAGGAAATCATCGATTTTTGGTTTCGTGAAATAAAACCTGAAAACTGGTTTAAGAAAAGCGACTCGCTCGACCTTCTTATTACTGAGCGCTACATTGCTCTTCATGCTTCAGTCATTGCAGGCGAACACTCTGCATGGAGAAATGAGCCACTTGGAAGACTGGCCGAAATTATCATCATTGATCAATTTTCCCGCAATATCTACCGCGATGATCCTAAGTCTTTTATCTATGACCCTATGGCCCTGGCACTTGCACAAGAGGCCATCAGAGGTGATTACCACAAAGACTTTTCACCCGTCTTAAAACAATTTCTTTATATGCCCTTCATGCACAGTGAATCAAAACTGATTCATCAAACGGCCATGATGCTTTTTGCAGAACCTGGACTCGAATCCAATTTTGATTACGAATTAAAACACAAGGAAGTCATTGACCGTTTTGGTAGATACCCGGAACGTAATAAAATTCTAGGCAGAGTCAACACTCCTGATGAAGAAGCTTATTTGATGGAGAGCGCTCCGGTTTATGCCAGTGCGACGATAAAGGAAGAAATACACATCTCCCACTAGTATACCAAAGACTGGTATTGGTGATTATGTAATGAAACCAAAAACTCCGAGACGGCCTTATTAAAGGCCTGTGGATTTTCCATATTGCTTAAGTGTCCAGCTTTTGGAATCATCACCAGCCTGCTATCCGCAATGTTTTTATGCAAATGTTGAGCGTCGCTAAAAGGAGTAACTTTATCTTCCTCACCAACCAAAATTAGAGTCGGAACATGGATATCCTTGAGCATATCAGAACAGTCCAATCTCGTGGCCAAACTCACGAGTCCAGAACTGATCCCTTCTTCTGTGTTTCTTTCAGTGATATCGTAAAAACAATTTTTCATTTGTAAATTCTCCCGCGAGCTCTTACCTACCATCGACAACCACTGCTTTTCCATAAACTCTTCCCGGTGACTATGAAGTTTTTTAATGGAACTCCAGCGTTTTTCTTTTCCCAGGTTATCATCTGGCGTCGACTTAGTGTCGGCCAGGATAAGGCCGCTACAAAGTTCCGGAGCTTTTTGATAAAGTCTTAGGGCAAGATATCCTCCCATTGAAAGACCGCACCAGACAGATTGTTTGATTCCAGTCTCTTTTAAAAAGTTCTGCACGGACTCTACATAATGCTCGAATGTGATTGCGTGATCTGGCAGGGTTCCTTTTCCAAACCCCGGTAGGTCGGGGGCCAGCGTGTAATGAGTGCGGGAAAAAAATTGCATCTGATCTTTCCACATATCAGATGCTAGAGGAAAAGCGTGCAGGAAAATCAAAGGTTCTTTGCCGTAACTTCCCTGTGTCTGCACGTATAATGCATTAACATCCATGTTACCTCCATCCTTATCATTGCTTAAAGGATTTCGTCAGTTCTTTTGAAGCCATTTCCTGGGCCTCTCTGGCCTCTTTTAAAACAGGGGCCATGCCAAAGAACTCGTGAGTGACGCCTTTAAAATTTTTGTATTTTACATCTACGCCATAGGACTTCATTATCTCTGCCAACTCTTTTCCTTCGGTGCGAAGAGGATCAATTTGAGCTGTGATAATGGTGGCGTTATTTAAGTGTTGAAAGTTTGCTTTGAGCAGATTGATACGTTTATCATCTCTTTCAGACGTTGAATGAAGATACTGATTCATAAACCAGGTCATCATGTCGCGGTTTAAAGGTTTCGCATTGGCATTTTCTTTATAAGAGCTTGTCGATAAATAGTTTCCTGCAACCGGATAAACAATCAATTCGTGAATTGGCATCTGGATTTTTTCATCGCGCGCACGAATCGCCACATTGAGTGCCAGATTTCCTCCCGCACTCTCACCCGCGACTGCCACCCTTTTTGGATCGCCATCAAATGTTCGGGCATTTTTTAAAACCCATTGGTAGGCCGCATAGGCATCTTCGTGTGCCGCCGGGAATTTATATTCGGGAGCTTTACGATACTCTACAGAGACAAAGATCGCCTTCGTTTTATCCGCCAGTGATCTTGGAGTTGCATCGTAAGTGTCATTGTCAGCAAGAACCCATCCTCCACCATGAAAATACACCACAACTGGCATTGGTTTATTTGCGCCTGCAGGCGAATAGATGCGCGCCGGGATTTGTCCATCACCTCCATCGACCTTGATATCTTTAACTGTCACGAGAGGTTGCGCTTCAATCTTTTTATTCTTCATTAATGTCTTAACCGCATCTGCTGGTGTCGGCTGCTTTCTCGCCTCTTGTGCACTCAATGTCTCAATAGGCTTTCCTTTTTGGGACTCAAGCGTCTTTAAAACTGCGTCCATTTCCCCGGTAGGTTTGCCCATTTTTGCCAGGGCATTTTCAAATGAAAAAACAATCAAAAGCGGCAGAATTACTTTTTTTATCATGGGCTTAACCTCTATTTAAAACTCAAAGCGCTCATGTTAGCGCAATAGTTAAGTATTAAAACTGTCTCTTATACACATCTCCGAGCCCACGAGACGCTCAGTTAT
>CAXHHE010000252.1:0-5400 GCA_964016365.1 uncultured Bacteriovorax sp.
AGATAACTGAGCGTCTCGTGGGCTCGGAGATGTGTATAAGAGACAGCATCGATTCTTCTTTCAACGTTATTATTGGGGATCTTCTAAAAGACCTTGGTAAAGACAAAAATGAAGTGATCTCAATCACTGACCATGCCACAATCGGTGACGCTGTAAAATTAATGGAACAAAAAAATGTTTCTCAGCTTCCGGTTATTCAGGGAGACATCATTAAAGGTGTCGTGAGTGAGACGAGTTTACTAAAGCCACTTTACACAGGTGAATTCAAGCTTACAGACAACGTAAGTCTTGCCTACAACAAAGGCTTTAGAGTTGTTGATATCAATGACCTTCTGGCAAACGTTCAAGACTCACTTTTAAAGAAAGAAGTGGTACTGATCACAGAAAATGGGAAGCTTAAAAACCTTCTGACAAACATTGATATCCTGAACTTTATTGCCAAAAGAGAAAACATTTAAGAGAGAAGTATATGACTAAAAAAGCAGCACCTAAAAAAACAAAAGCAGCACTTCACGATGTTGCCACAAGAACAATCCACGTTGGTGGAGAGCCGGATAAAGAAACAGGCGCGATTATGCCTCCTATTTTCCAGACTTCGACATACGTTCAGGAGTCTCCAGGCGTTCACAAAGGTTATGAGTACACTCGTTCTCACAACCCTACTCGTACACGCCTTGAAGAGTGTCTTGCTTCTCTTGAGCAAGCAAAACACTGCTGTGTAACAGCTTCAGGCCTTTCTGCCGAAATGCTGATGATGCACTTACTTCCTCCAGGATCAAACATTATCTGCGGTGACGATGTTTACGGTGGAACATACAGACTTTTTACGACTGTATTTAATCACACTCACAACTTCAGATTCGTTGATACAACTGACCTAAAGAAGCTTGAAAAAGAAATTAAAGACTTCAAACCAGCAATGATCTGGCTTGAAACTCCAACAAACCCGCTTCTAAAGATTACTGATATCCAGGCGGTATCTGCCATGGCAAAAAAGGCCAAGGCCCTAGTTGTTGTTGATAACACTTTCATGAGCCCAATCTTCCAGAACCCTCTGGTTCTTGGAGCTGACTTTGTACTTCACTCGATGACAAAATATATCAACGGACACAGCGATGTTGTTGGGGGATGTATTATGTTAAATGACGACCACTACAGAAAAGAACTTTTCCGTTTACAAAACTCAATCGGACCTTCTCAGTCTCCGTTTGATTCATGGCTAGTTCTTCGCGGAGTAAAAACTCTGGCGATCCGTATGGCCGCTCACGAGAAAAACGCGATGGCGGTTGCTCAATATCTTGAGAAACACCCAAAAGTTGAAAGAGTGGTTTACCCAGGTCTAAAGTCTCACCCTCAACACGCAATTGCTAAAAAGCAGATGCTTGGTTTTGGTGGAATGATTACTTTCTTCTTAAAAGGTGACATCAAAAAATCAAAAAAGTTCCTATCAACTGTTAAGCTTTTTGCTCTTGCTGAGAGTTTAGGTGGAGTCGAGAGCTTAATTGAGCACCCGGCGATCATGACTCACGCTTCTGTTCCAAAAAAAGTCCGCGAGTCGATTGGTCTTTCGGATAACTTGATTAGATTGTCAGTTGGGATTGAACATGTTCAAGACTTAATTGATGACTTAGACCAGGCCTTTAAAAGCGTTTAATCTAACTAAAAAGGCTCCTTCGGGAGCCTTTTTTTATTCCGGATGCCCTGAGAACTGTTTAGCATCATCACAAATGTCATACCACTCAGGCTTTTCTGAAACAAATTCATGAAAAGTATTTTTTAAAGAGAGCTTACTATCAATCGTGTTGGCAGGAATCGGAAACATTTCTTCTTCTGAAATTATTTCCCCTAAAGAAGTACCGCAATTTTTACAAAAGTTTCTTTTATACTTATACCCCTCTTCCGGGACATAGGTTGCAATAAACTCTCTGCCTTGATTAATCTTCACTGTTTCTTTCTTAACTAACATAATGGTGCTTGCACCAACTTTGCGGCATCTGCTGCAATGACAAGTGCCCATCAATTTAGGAACTTCTAAAATTTCAAAAATAACTTTTTTGCAGCAGCAACTACCTTGTAACATAATAAGATCTCCTTAGGTTTTTAAGGATGATAAACTATGACATTGTGTCAAGGTAAAGCACTTTATGAAAATAAATGAACTATCTAAATTAACTACAGTTTCTGCCAGATCTATCAGGTATTACGAGAAGATGGGGCTCATCAAAGCGGGCCGCTCTTCTAATAACTACAGAGTCTACTCAAAAAAGCACGTAAAGCTTATTGAGAAGATACAGCTTTTTATTGCTGCGGGTGTACCGCTTAAACATATTAAATACATCGTGCCTTGTACGCTGGAGACAGAAAGAGTTTTAATGTGCAGAGACCTGGAGGCGATGTTTTTTGATGAAGTCGATAAGTTAGAGACGAGAATCAAAACGCTGCAAAAGAGTAAAAAGATACTTTTAGAAACTATAAAAAATAGAGAAATTGTTGAAGATTAAAAAAGGCCCTCTAAGAGGGCCTTTTTATGACAATTAAATTTGATAAAGGGTCTTCTGGTCTACTTCAATTACACTCATCAGGGCATCATATATTAAGAAATTCCCTGCTTTGTTTCGCGAAACCTCAAAGAAAAACTCATTGATCAGATCGCGCGTGCTTTTATCATTGTTATCTTTATAAAAGCTCTTTAAAGAAAGCTTTGGATTAAGCTCTTTTAAGTTTTTAAGAGCTCCATTTGAAAGCAGATAAAATTTTTCAGCGGGCTTAAGTTTTAATTTTACTGGCTCAGAGAAATCAATTAACTCTCCCTGATAGTAAAGGGCGCCATTGCCTTTGAATTGGCAGTCGACTTGAAGAGTCTTTAGATCAACGTTGATAATACAGTAACTGATTTCAGCATTGTTTTCTCTAGCATGGTGATTGATCATTTTCTCAAAATGTTCACTCTGAGCTTTCACCGCTGTCGTTGGAGTTGAGTTTTTTAGAACTTCAAGCTCAGAGAGAATTAAAGATGAAAGAATATAACTGTCACTTCCTGCCTGAATAAAGAGGAAGTTATGATCAGTCTGAATCATATCAAAAAACTCACCTCCGCTTTTTTCTCCGGCCATGAATTTACTAGTCACCGTAACGCCTTTTAAGCTATCGACTCTTACCTTCACTAAACGATCATGTAGATCCTTTACTCGAGTCAGCTCGCTCCTCGTGAATTCATAAACTTTATCCAGGTCCGAAGCCAATTGCTCTAACTTCACTGCATGAGCAGAAAAATTCATATTGATATAGTTTTTAAGCAAGGGAGTGTTGTAATTAATTTCTTGAGACAAGTCGATAAAACCAAAAATTTTATCAAAGTGATCCTTTAACTGAGACACTAGTTTAAATTCTCTTCTTGTGTTTAAGGCCACGACTAACTTTAAATCGCGCTCTTCACACACATCAATTAAAGCATCTATATGGTCTTCATCTACGATTAAGAGCAATGGTGAATTTGCTGAAACCCGAGAATCCTCCCATGAGATGAATTTTGGCGAGAGGTCTGCCTCTTTTAAAAGTTTCTTAATATACTCATCTGTCGCCGGGTTCTGGCGCACGCATTCCATTTCTCGCATAATTCTCCTAAAGCTTCTTTGATCTCTAACATTTTAAAATAAGGCTGGAAAAAGCGATATTTAAAAATGTTCTGCCTACTTTATAAGGCGGATGACAACCGCTCCACAATTTCTATCTCCGCGTATTTTGGTCAAATTAGCTTTCTTGCTAAAGTCCCAGGCTTTTCTCACCGATACTAAATGAAAGTGGTAGTCCTTTTTTGATGGGAACCTGGAACTAGTAATGACAAAGAAAAGCAACGTAATTCAACTGTCAGCTTTAAAAGAGAAGCGTGAATTAAAGCTTAAGGCTGAAGCTGAAGCACTGTCGCGTTCTCGCGCCATTGAAGACGCTATCAAATCCACTCCTTCTATCAAATCCATCAAAAAAGAATTTTTCGAACTTTCAATTAAAACTTTATTAAGTGCTCTTCGTTGTAAAGATGATTACACGTGGGGACACTCGCTTCGCGTGGCCTATTTCTGTATTTCCGCAGGAAAAGAAATGGGGCTTTCAGAAGACGAGTTATATGAACTAGAAGTCTCGGCCCTTTTCCATGATATTGGAAAAATCGGTGTGCCTGATGCTGTTTTAAAGAAACCTTCGCGCTTAACAGACGAAGAGTTTTTAGAAATGAAGCTTCACCCGTCGAAGTCATACGAGATTCTTCAAGACTTCCCTATTTTTGAAAAGATGGCGATCAATGCAAAATACCACCATGAACGTTTCGACGGACGTGGATACCCGGAAGGGCTTAAAGGTGAAGACATTCCGCTATTTTCAAGAATCATTCTTATTGCTGACACATTCGATGCTATGACATCGACAAGACCATACCGCAAAGGACTTCCTTTTGAAGTTGCTTTCGCCGAACTTCGTGAATTTGCCGGAACTCAATTTGACCCGATGTTAGTTGAGAAATTCATCTCCAGCATGATGAAAGAGCAAAATAAAAACGAAGACACCTTCACTCTTCAGGTTATCGCTGGGGATTTCAAGAAAGACGCTGCTTAGTTCTGACAAAAAGTCGTTGCCTGGCTCGTACTCACATTGTACTTCTGTACTTTTGCACAATCGTCATCTGAGCCGTAGATTGCTTGGACCACACACTCTGCAGAATTGCCCTTAGACTTATTCCACTTCATGTTTTTATTACATGTCACATAGGCCGGCTTATCCACACAGGCCCAGTATTTATCTTTGCAGTTGTAAACAAGCCCGCGTCCTAGTTGATCGTAAGGAGGAGGTGCTGTCTCAACAGCAACATCATCAACAATCTTTGAGGCCATTGAAGTCTCTTGTTTTTCAGAATCAGCTCCTCCCAGAGAAGGAACTTTAACTTCTTCAACTTGTCCAGTTGAAGGTGTCTCGGTTGTGCTTTCAAAATTATTTACCAATTGATCCAGCTTTTGATCCACTCCTGTTTCAACAGGCTTTGAATCCACTACTACGTCATTTGATGTTGGAGTATCTAATGAAGAAGTTGGAGCTTCTTCTTTTGGCGCGATATTTACATTTTCAATTGGAGCTTCTTCAGTGCTACCGGCATTAGGATCTGCCGTTGCGACTGCGCCCTCCGCTGGAGGAGTTCCCTCGGACGGAGCTGTTCCTTCCGCTGGCTGAGTCGCCTCTACTTTTTTCGGTCTTTTTGGTTTTTTTGGCGCAGCTGCTAAGAGTTCTTCGACTGATGGCTCAGACGAATTTTGTTTTAAAACAAATTCGTCGAGGGCCAGGTAACCTAAAACCAGGATAATCACTACCCCTGTCTCTTATACACATCTGACGCTGCCGACGAAGGCTTCTGTG
>CAXHHE010000253.1:0-5397 GCA_964016365.1 uncultured Bacteriovorax sp.
TACACAGAAGCCTTCGTCGGCAGCGTCAGATGTGTATAAGAGACAGATAAGAATGTGCGCCGGTGTTCTTTGATCATCAAAGTACGCATCGTCCTCACCTCTTGTCGTCATTCCACAGAAGTCTTTTTTCAAGCAGGCATACATATCAGGGATATTATTTTGAGCGGTTTTAAAGAAGCTCTGGGCGTTCTCACGGCTTACCAGAGTCTCAGGTTTAGCAGCGTAATTGGTAATCTGCTTCCACTCGTCGCCTTTGATATTTTCTGGTTTTAAATTTTTTGTGATTTTTTCGAAATCGCCTTCTAAAATTTCTTCCGGCGTCTTCTCTGCTTGGACTTCAGTTGTCTCTGTAGGGACAGGAGTGGTGGTGGAAAGTTTCCACCACACACCAGCTAATCCCATGACAACTAAAATAAGGGCAATTATTTTTTTCATCTGATACTTTAATTACTTTAAAATTTTATCCAGTGCAGTTCTGTTGTTAGTAGCAGCTTTTAGGTTGCTTGTTACTTCCATTACAGCGTCAGCAACTTCTTGCTCAAGTTTAAAGTCAGCAACCATATCTACTGATAGAGTTCCTTTGAAGTCTAAAATCTTGTTCAGGTTTTTTTCGAATCCCTTGTCGTGGTGCTTGTATGGAGATGATGAATCATCAAAGCGACAAGTCTTAGAGATTGATCCTGAGTTATATTGTCCGGCCCACACACCTCTGATTAGGTTGATGTAGCTAACTTTTTTCTTTTTAAACAGACCTGATTCAGCAATACACTTGTACTCTGTTACGTTTCTGTAAACCGGGTTGAACCCTTTCATCAGGTGACCGATTCCGTACTCAAGAGTTGATTGAACACTTTCGTATTTCTTGTTAGCTAAGAAATCGTCAAAGTGCCATCTGATAGAAACTTGCATTAGAGATAAATCTGTACCATCTCCGCCGCGGATAATTTGTGTAAGTTTGTCAGTCTTGATGTCTTCGCAGTTTGGAAGAAATGGTTTTTCTGCAGTCTTGAAGTATTGGTTAAACAGGCTGTAGTTTGTTTCCCCTGCTTTTTTAACCAGGTCACCGTTGTTAACTTCAGTTCTACAAACGTCTGATCCCTCTACGCCTCTGTACTGGATGTAAAGACCTTCTTGCATAGGAACTGTAAGTGCCATAGTAAGAATTGCGTAATAGGCTTGAGTGTCCCCTGCCTCAAGGTACTTTTGTCCTTGTCTGTCGGCCTCTTTAAGAATCAAGCGAACCAGGTCTGATCCGTACTTGTTCTTAGAAGCTGCGTCCCCTTGGTCGCGGAAAACTGGACCCGCTAGAGTGATTTCCGGGTTGATTGTGTACATCATTTTGTCTAGAGCCTTGTTACGTGCCGGCTCTCCTGCGAAAGCTGATGTAGTTACGAGTGAAAGTGCTGCGATAGTCCCCAATAATTTTGTTGTCATAGATTGCCCCCCATAAATTTTGTGGATTTTTACTTGTTCGAAAAGGCCTTTTTCAAGGGGGGCTGTATTTTTTTTAGGGTATATAGAATTTTCATGGAGCGAGTTTTTTGCTGGTCTTTCAAAATCGAGGGGGCTAAAAGATGGCCATTGTTTTAGAACTATTTCTCAATCCATATAACGGGGGAACACACATGAGAAAACACATTGCGCCTATGATGCTACTTTCAGCATTGGCCATTTCACCAGTAGCTCACTCACAAGAAGCTGCTCTTGACAACGCAGAAGTAACAACACCTGCGGTTACTACTTCAAGCAATATTTATTATATTGCTCTAAACGGACTAAGAGTTCGTTCAACTCCAGAAGACGCTGGTAAAACAATGGGCGTTCTTTCATTAAATGAAAGAGTTCGTCTGGTTAGCCCTGAACTTATTAATGGTAAATATGTTCAGATCGAAATCATCAAAACTGTAAACAAAATGCTTCCATCAGAAAAATACTATGTTGTGCGCGAGTACCTTTCTGAAAAAGTTATCGACTACAAAGAGTTCACAGGAAAGTACTTCACTGTTCTAAACGTAGCGACAGAAACTCTTCGTCTTTATGAAAGACAATGTGCAGACAACTCTTGTCCACACAAAATGATTATGGAAACTGAAGTTGTTGTTGGTGAAGACCGCGACCACCCAGCTGCTGAAAAAGGAAAAGGACGCTCAGTTCTTGGATCATACCGTTTAACTGGTTGGGCAAAATTCTATCAGGATTCAGAAGGTCACTACCCTGCTTGGTACAAAGAAGGATACCCTGATGTACCAAAAATCGGCGAAAATGACTGGACTGACTGGTTTAAGAGTAAATATATGCCAGCAGACGCTAACGGAAAAAAACAAGGTTCAATGAGAGGAGCTTTTGGATGGTACGCTGGTTTCGTAGCTCCAAATCCATACGGTCAATGGACACACGGTACAGTTGGATGGGGTGAAGACAAAGATAAGTACATCAAGAAAACAAAAAAACTTATCACAAACATTGTTTCTGACCCAAGAAGCTCTGGTTGTACAAGAAACAACAACGAAGCTGTTGCTTTCATCAGACAAATTATCGACACTGGTGCTCCAATGATCAAGATCTACGCTAAAGAAGCGCTTCTTGACCAATCACTTTCTGACTACAGAGAAGATGGAAAGCAATGGCAGTATATTATGACGAAAAAGGCCGGCGAAAAAGCTGACCGCGCAGAAGTTCTTCAATCACTAAAAGTTAGTGGAAATGAAGTTGATACATTCTGGGCAGCAAAACGTGCAGGTGGAGACTTAATTCTTGATCCAAAGAGTCCACTTAACCAAATTCTTGAAGTAGGTACTTATGACATCGATAACCAACCAACAGTTATCGAGTACACTCCAGGCGAGAAAATGGGTAAAATTAAGCGCTCTGTAGGAAGAAAAGGAAATGTTTACGGTGTTAAATCTCAGGATATGTCTGACGGTGTATTCTACATTGACGCCGGAGTTCTTTCTGGATATCACCACCCTAAAGCAATCCTTGAAGTAAGTGGTTTCGAAGATGAAGAAACACCTCCTTGGATGAACTACAAGAACCTTAACAGATAAATTTTAAAATAAGATTAGACTGGAAAAAAGAGGCCCCTTTACGAAGGGGCCTTTTTTTTATATGATTGGGTCTCAACTATTCGAACGAATGTTCGACTAAGGAAAGACAATGACAACGACTTTCTCAAAAACGCCTTCGTACGATTTACTTCATTCATTAACATTCTGTGTATTCGACCTGGAAACGACCGGTGGAAATCATCAGCACGATAAGATCATTGAAATCGGCATGGTACGTATTCAGAACCTGCAGATCGTTGATCACAAAAGCTTCCTGATCAATCCGGAAGTTCACATTCCTGAATTCATCCAAAAACTAACGACAATCAAAGACACCGACGTAGCCGATGCTCCGGTGATTGAAACAGTTATTGATGAAATCCTGGAGTTCATGGGAGATTCAATTCTCGTGGCCCACAACACGTCATTTGACGTGCCTTTCTTTAACTCTGTCCTAAAGCGCTTAGGGAAGCCGGAACTGCAAAATAAGTCGATTTGCACTAACCTCATGACCAAATACATGATCCCTAACATCTTGAGCTCGAACTTAAATTACATGAGTAAGATTTTCGATCTCAAACACCAGAAGGCCCACCGTGCCCTGGATGACACAATGGCCTCGGCAGAGCTTCTGTTGAAATACCTTTCTATCTTCATTCACAAGAAGATCGCTAAGGTTAACAGCCTTTATTACCCGAAAAATAAGTTTGAGCTGGATCGTATCAACTATAAAAAAGATGTTCCTCTTGAAGGAATTATTGAGCAAATCAACTCTCTGACAACCCCTTTTCTGGTGACTTTAAAAGGTCAGGAAGGAGTGGTGCTTTTTTCTATGCCTTCTCATGGAAGAGCGGATGAAAAAGCATATATCGTTGAGAAAGTTAAAAAGATCCCTTATGAGATGCTCACCCTTAAACTCACAGGGCCTTATTTCCAGGGTCTTTTGGAAATGTCGTCGTATTTTTCTAAGATTAGTGATGAGCTGGAAGTTGAGACGATTAAAAAGCTGTGCGAATTTAATGGTATTGACCCAAAGACTGTCGATCTTCAGCACCCACAGGAAATGCCGGCGGACTTTATCGTGGTTAATCACCTGATCCCTGAGCAGTACGTGATCTACCCGCTTCGTGCCCTTCACCAGAAGCTCGAGCTGGTCTTTCGCTACCCGACTCACCAAAACAAACTGGTTCAATACATCAACTCTAAGAGTGCGAGAATGGCCCAGGGGAAAATGAAAAAGGATCACCTAAACCCAATGATCAATAACTTTCTGGTCGCCTACTTAAAAGGAAGCCGCGACACGCTTCTTATTCAGCGCCAGAACGCCAAGATCACCAATCAGGACCTAAAAGACCCGATTGAAAAGTTTATGAGTGAAAACCCGAACGACTACGATTTCCCTCACAAGTATCTTTAATTTTAAATTCATTCTTAAGAGCGATAGATAAGACGGATTTCCTGCTTAAGGAAGTTAACTTCTAGTTTTTCAAAAACCAGTAAGTGCTGAATCAGTTTTGACTGGACAATTTTATCTTCGTACTCGAAGTCTTCATCCAGTTTTAAAACGATTTGATTAGAAAACTCCAACACCTCTCCCGACAAGGCCCCATGCTGAACTTGAGTGACCAGGCGGTGGTGGGCAAAAGCAGTCATAAGTTCGCTACAGATTAGGTAAAAGATCATCGACATGATCGAGGCATTGATCTGATGAGAAAAATGCTCCAGCGTCGGTGAGTATTTCATATCCAGGCGCAGGTTAGATTCAATCATTCTAAATCGCAGAAGATTGATCGCCTGATCAAGTGAGCCTCTAATCGAGACCTGTGTATGAGTGCTCGGAGAAAACTTAGAAAATCCCAGAAAGATTTCCACCAGCTCTTTACATCTCTTGGCCCCACTCTTCATGTCTTCTAAATCGGACAAGGCATCGGGAGACCAATCGTCTTCAAGTGACAGCAGTGATAGGGCCGCTAAAATCCCGGCCAAAGGATTATTTAACTCATGGGCAATAGAGCTTGAGATAATCCCCAATTCATCCACAGAAGAAGCTTTTTTCGCCGGCTTCTCTCCACTTTTTTGAATTTGGTTTTTATCAGTTGTATAAAAAACAAAATAAGAAACTTGAATAAGATTAATAGGAAAATCAATGCGTCTGATCTTATAGAAATTCTGAAAGATTTCCGCACTCTCTGAATCTTTAAAGCGCAGGCACTCTTTTGGAAGGATTCCAATCTTGGCAAATGATTCATTGTAAATAAGAAGATCCCCTAGGCTTGAAATAACGGCCATCGGGTACGGGATTTTTGAAAAGATCTTTTTCCAGAAATCAATCTCTCCATCACTCTTAACT
>CAXHHE010000254.1:0-5394 GCA_964016365.1 uncultured Bacteriovorax sp.
CTCGTGGGCTCGGAGATGTGTATAAGAGACAGAAGTTAGGCTGTTTTGCTTCTTCAACACTGGTAACGCAGTTTGGGGCCCGTTTACGTCTTGAGCAAGTAAAAAAGATCAAAGAACAACTCGCTTAAAAATTATTTTATTTAGATAAGGAAATATATGGACCGCTTAAGTGTAAAAAAAATTTTAACAGAAGAGATCGTTGATACAGACGCCACAGTTAAAGGTTGGCTAAGATCTGTTCGTAACTCTAAGAAATTTTCATTCCTGGTTTTAAACGATGGTTCTTCTCAAGAGAACCTGCAAATTATCGTCGATGAAGTCCTGCCAAACTACGCCGAAGTCGCAGCTCTTCTTTCTGGTTCAGCGGTTGCTGTGACTGGACGCCTGGTTAAAGGCGGTGGGAAAGTTCAATCAATTGAAATGCAGGCAAAGTCTGTTGAAATCATCGGTAAGACTGATGAAACATACCCGCTTCAAAAGAAGGCCACATCCCTTGAATTCCTAAGAGAGCAAGCTCACTTAAGAATCAGAACAAACACGTTTGGAGCGATCATGAGAGTTCGCCACCATTTAGCGATGGCCACTCATGAGTTCTTCTCTAACAGAGGATTCTACTACTTAAACTCACCAATCATTTCAGGTGTAGACGCTGAAGGTGCTGGTGAAATGTTTACGGTTTCAACTCTAGCTTCAGATGTCACAAAGTCTCCAAAGACAAAAGAAGGCAAACTTGATTTCTCTCGCGACTACTTTGGAAAGGAAACTTTCCTGGCCGTAACCGGTCAGTTAGAAGGTGAGTGTTACGCTATGGGGTTGGGAGCCGTTTATACTTTCGGGCCGACATTTAGATCGGAGAACTCAAACACAACTCGCCACCTTTCTGAGTTCTGGATGATTGAGCCGGAAGTTGCTTTTGCTGACCTGGATGAAATTGCAGACCTGGCAACAGACTACATTAAATATCTTATTTCTTACGCTCTGGAAAAAGCTCCTAAAGAGCTTGAGTTCCTAATTAATCGCGAAGACGCTACTTGTGAGAAAAACCACATGGAGATCTTAAAGCACGTTCGCGATTCAAAATTCATGCGCATCACTTACACTGAAGCGATGGAGATTTTAGGAAAGGTTGACCCAGCAGTTAAGAAATTCGAATACCCGACAAACTGGGGAGATGAACTGCAAACTGAACACGAGCGCTACCTAGCAGAAGTTCACTTTAAGATGCCGGTGATCGTAACGGATTACCCAAAACAATTTAAAGCGTTCTATATGAAGCAAAACCCTGATGGAAAAACTGTCCGCGCGATGGATATCTTAGTTCCTGGTGTTGGTGAAATCATCGGTGGGTCTCAACGTGAAGACTCTCTGGAAAAACTAGAAAAGAGAATGGATGAGATGCATATGCAGAAAGAACCACTATGGTGGTACTTAGACCTTCGTCGTTTCGGTTCAGTTCCACATGCTGGATTTGGATTAGGGTTTGAAAGAGCGCTTATGTACATTACAGGGATGAACAACATTAGAGATGTTATTCCGTTTCCACGTACTCCAAAGAATTGTGACTTCTAATAAAAAAGGCCCTCATTACGAGGGCCTTTCTTTTTGTCTTAATTTCAATTAAAAATTAACGAGTCGCTTGTCCAGAAACATCCACTACGATGTGGCTGTCTTGATCAAATGAAAGCATAAATCTTCCAGTGTGGTACCCTTCAAAGAATGGACGGTAGTCGATTCTAAAAGAACATCTCTCTCCCGGTTGAAGTGTGCGGCAGTTTGTGCTCGCGCCGTAATTTGTCCCGCCAATTGTTGCGCGGATCATATTCAGTGGAGTTGTTCCTGTGTTTGTTACACGATAAGCGATTGATGAGTACGAGTGCACTCTTTGAACGCCAAAGTAGTAGTAGTGTCTTTCAACACCTTTTTCAGAAGACAGTTCGATATTTCCTTGAACTTTTGTCTCAGCAAATACCGGCAGGGATAAAAGTAGTGAGCAAGCAAGAAGTAATTTTTTCATAAAGGCCTCTCCTAGTTTTCGGTTTTCGGTTTGTTGTTATTATCACGTGCTTGTGATTGGTTGTTGTTTGGGTTCGGAGCTCCACCTTCGCGATTTCTATTGCGGTTTCTGTTCCTGTTTCTGTTGCGGTTGCGCCCTTGTCCTGGTGGACGTGGTTCACCTGGTTGGCCTTGCCCTTGAGCTTGTTGAGCTTCGCCTTGTGGACGCGGAGGTCTTGGCCCTTGGTTTTGTTGGCCCTTATTGTGCTCAGGACGTCTTTGCTGTTGCTGCTGAGGACGTTGCCCTTGCTGTTGTTGTGGGCGACGTTGTTGATTTTGGTGCTGGTGAGCTTTTGTAATCTGCTCGGCTTCCGCCGCGATTTTTTCTGAAGCGCTCATCACTTCATCAATTTCATCAGAGTCTTCTTCGTCGAACTCTTCAAAGTCAGTGTTCTTTTCAGCGTATTCTAATTCTTCACCCTCAAGGTTTTTATCAAACGTCTTAAGCGTGTTGTGTTCCATGAACTGATCAGCTTTTAGTTTTTCTTCTTTTGAAAGACCAATAACTGTCGATGTCTCGTTAGTGATATGTTCAAACGTCTCAGGGAAACGGTAGTCCCCTGGAAGTTCAGAATCTTTGGCGTGGTATTGGTTGACCGCGTATGTTCTCTTGATCCCTGTATCTGTCAGCATCTCAAACTGCTCAACCAGGATGTGAAGTTTTAAAACTTTACCCCTGTCACCATTAAGTGCTCTGATAAATGTTCCTTCTTTCGGAAGATTTTTTCTCTTGTCTGAGTAAACATCGTCTTCGTATTTGATACAACACTTGATCTGACCACAAACACCGTTAAGCTTACTTGGAATAAGCGCCAGGTTTTGGTTTTTGGCCATTTTAATAGAAACGTTTCCATAGTTCTTTAAGAACGATGAACAACATGTCTGAAGCCCACAGGCCCCAATTGCACCGATAGCAGCAGCGCGGTCGCGCACTGAAATCTGGCGAAGCTCGATTCTCATTTTTAGTTCATACACCAGGTCTTTAACCAGGTCTCTGAAGTCAACTCTCGCTGGAGCGTTGAAATAGAATACGGCCTTTTTACCAAACTGAGTAAACTCCACGTGAGTGAGAATCATATCCAGTTTGTATTTTTCAATTAAGTGTAAACAAATGACTTCTGCACGCTTTTCAGAATCGCGGAATTCGATCTGCGCCTTAATATCTTCGGCCGTTGCCACTTTGGCAATCGAGCGGATAGGGAGCATTGATTTGTTGAAAGTTACGTCATAAGGAAATGAGTTGATATAACCAACTGTCATCCCTCTATCACTCATGGCCACAACTTTCTGGCCGTAAGCAAACTTGCGCTTTCCGATTAAGAAAGGAAACGAGCGGGCGTTGCCAGGAAAGCGCACGCGGATCATGGTGATGATTTCACCTTCTTTAAAGCGTGAGTTTTCTTTTTCACTTTGATCGACAGTTTCGTCAGAAGCTTCGCTCTCTGATTCATCAATCTCGATGGTGTCGTTTGAAATTTCTTCGTTTAGCGTATCTGCATCTTCATATGTCGATGCTGTATCTTGAGAATTGGGTTGCATTAAATTAAATTCCGTAAAAAATGAGGTCTAGCCTTATATTCTAGGGAATTACGAACGGAAGTCACTGCACATAGCAGTAAGTCAAAACTAAAAAAACAGGGATAAACGTGAGAGTTTGGTATTGTTGAAAGCTTCACTTTCTGAGTAGTGCTTAAGTTTTTCCAGTTCTTCTGAACAGCCTTTAAAACTCGCACTCTTAAGGGTTTTATTTAGACGCTCTTCAATAAACTTTTTCTCTAATAGAAGTTCGTCCTCAGAAGATTTGAGTTCGGCGAGAAGTTCCTGAGCAGAAGCAAATTCCAGTGGGGGAGCATCATAATCAGTTTTGTCTTCGCCGGAAGGGAGAAGGACTTTAATTGCGCGGCTTTCAACTGTGGCCAGCAGGTTTTCATCTTTAGGAGCAAAAAGAAAGAGGCAGAAGTCTTCTGGAAGTTCTTCAAACACTTTAAGCAATTTATTTGAGACAACGGTGCTTAAAAGGTGAGCATCCGTGATGAAAATAAATTTCTTTTTGAGTTCAAAGGCTTTGTAGTTAAGAAATTTTAGTAGATCTAAAATCCCTTGAGACTCAACCTTGTAAGAGTTTTCTTTTTTATCTAATTCCACCCATAAAACGTCCGGGTGGTCTTGGAGAGGAGTGATGGCCTTTAAAAAATCATGGCCCCATTCTTTGGGATCTGTGTGCACGCCATACCTGGCAAGATACACTGATCCCAATTGGTTTTTTTCATACTTTAAAAGTAGAGTTTGTGTAAGAGAAGACGACACTTATAATTCTTCTTCCAGATTAGCAGACCTGCTCTGGCTAATAAGTTTATTTGTCGCTTCAAAAATCTGCATCGTCATCTGATCAAGAGTCACTTCAGCATCAAGCTTTAAAATCCTGTTAGGGAAAAGCTCTGCCATAAGATCGTAACCGACGACTAATTTTTTGTAGAAATCCACACCTTTTGATTCGAAATAATCCTTAGGAGCATTTCTCATTTTCTGGCGCTTCTCTGATGTCTCCACATTGATTCTTAAATAGAACGTCAGGTGAGGAACCAGGTTAAGTGGGAAAACATTGTGAATGTTCAGGACTTCAGCAACGCCTAGACCTCTTGAGTGCCCCTGGTAAACCAGAGAGCTGTCGATATAGCGGTCGCAGATGATAACTGTGTTAGGAACTGCTAGTTCTTTTAAAACAACTTCAGAGAGAAGTTGAGCGCGTGAAGAAGCAAATAGGTGAGCTTCCGCAAGTGGCGTGATCTCAGTTTTTGTTTCTAAAATTGCCTGGCGCATTTTTTCGCCAAAAGGAGTTCCGCCCGGCTCGCGCAGAACTAAAACGCGGAAGTTTTTTTCTTCCAGGTAGTTTTTTAATTTAATGATCTGAGTTGATTTTCCCGCGCCTTCAATTCCTTCAAAGCTCAAAAAGAATGAGCCAGGAAAAGCGGGTGCTCTAAATGAATTCAGTAATTCTTGGGTGATTTCTTTCATGTTGTTGTCCTCACCCTAAGAGTACCTAAAATATTCGAGAAGTTAAAGTGTGATTTTAGTTCGACACTTCACTCTCAAAAAGGTTGTCACTCGAAGGAATTGGACCGTCTTCTGACCCAGAATTGTCGAAGTTTTCCTTTGAAACCTGCGATCTAACCGGGTCTAATTCCATGGCACTGGTGTTGTCATAGAAATAATTCGGATCGTCTTCACCTGCGTTAATTTCCTGGAATTTTGATGATTCCATGAATGATTTTCTTTGATTTGGCCTAATTGGATTCCTGTCTCTTATACACATCTCCGAGCCCACGAGACGCTCAGTTATCT
>CAXHHE010000255.1:0-5390 GCA_964016365.1 uncultured Bacteriovorax sp.
TACACAGAAGCCTTCGTCGGCAGCGTCAGATGTGTATAAGAGACAGGGATGTCAGTTTAATTGGGATGGGACTTCTTGAGGGTGAGCCTTATCAGGGGCCAGGTTTAAAAAACAGACCGATGGGATTATTTGTTGGATCTATTCTAAAATTTAATTTATTTGAACTGACTTTCTACAATGATTTTTTTAAAGACAAAGGTTACGTGCTCAAGGCCAATATTGCTCCCGAATTCCGTTACCGCCTGGCCTGGAAATTTTCACCTCAGGTTTTTCTGCAATTCTGGGATAAAGAATACGTTCGCTATTACTTCGGTGTAAAACCAGAAGAAGCGGCCCGCAGCTCTTTTGCTGAATACAAACCTTCCTACACTTTCAACTACGGAGCGATGTTAGAGACCAATTACTTTGTTAACCGATGGACTTATGTATTTGCGACAGGAGTGAAAATGTATGGGAAAGAAGTCTACTATTCTCCCACCGTTAACAAACAGCAGGAGTGGAGGTTTATTTTTAGCGTACTTTATAAAGTCTTTTAACTATTTCACGATACATTCGTAGCTAAATGTCGCCAGTGATCCTGAATACTCCACTGTTTCTTTTTGACAACTAATCTCATCATCATGTCTGACGATTGTTTCAATTGAAAGACCACTCACCTTGGCTCCTGAAGTGTATTCGTATTGACCAGCAAGTCCATTAAATAGGTTTTCAGCATCTTTGCCTGTAATCCTAGTCTCTGCAAAGGCAGATACTGACATTAAAAGCAGGGCGTACGTCATAAGCTCGTTCATAGGGACTCCATTATTTATTTAGGTCGATTATGCCTGAGTCAGGGCGGCTCTCAAGGGATACAGTATTTTTTACATAAAGCCCCCTGCCCCCCTCGATTCGTCTTACAATAACCGCATGAAAACAATCCCAACACTTGTCCTGCTTTTAGGTGGTCTTCTTACCAACATGGCCTTTGCCCATGACTGCCCTCTCAAAGAGAACAGTCCGGTTATTGAAGCCTATGCCGTTTCCAGCTCCGGTCAAATGGACTGTGGATATGTCACTAATGTGGAAGACATGATTATTGGAGTCCAAAGATTCAGTGAAGAAAAAGTTCCAGTGAATCTTTTTGTCCAGCATATCTTTGATAATGCCAGCTTTGATGGTGGGACTATTATCCAGGTTCCTGAACGCTTGATCTTTACCAGCGAATTTGGACAAGAGTTCCCAACGACAGTTGTTGCCAACCTGGCCACAGTCGCCCATGAATACGGTCACGCTCTTCTTGAAAAGAAATTAGAGAATGCTCTTTTAAATCAATTTCCTCAATATGCAGGCTACATTACTTTTAGCCAGGATATTTCTGCACTTAAAATTGCAGCAGTTAAAAATCCGGACTCAAAAGATATTCAACAAAAGCTTGAAGCAAAAAACAAAGAACTTCTTAACAATAAAAATTTTATTCGTTTTGCCCGCGTGACAACGGCCTATTCTGAACTCTATGCTGACGTTGTGGCCAATTACCAGTTTGATGACAAGAGTGCGATCTTCACTGCCCTATACTACGATGAGATGAATGACAGGGCCTTTAGAATGGTTCAGACCCGAGACTTTAATACGGAGTTCACTGACCGCCATAAAGTGTTTATGACTGAAGAGCACGGTTACTTCGCGTACACTAGAACATATATCGGAAAAAACCTGTGGCCGAAAAATTTGGATGAAAAGAAAGTGATGTTAAAAAAGATTGGTGACGCTATCGTTGAGGAAGTGAGGATTCTTTTAACAAAAGGCTCGGACCTTCCAGACTATGAAGCGGCCAATAAGTCACTTATTGAAAGATTAAAAAAGCTCAAATAAAAAAGGCCGCTTAAAAGCGGCCTTTCTTTTCTATTTTAATATCAATTGCCCTTCTCTGATCTTATCCAGCGCCTGCACCATCAAACGGGCCGCTTCCTGAGGAGCGTGGAATCCCGCAGAGTTTTCTGCTTCCACGAAATCGATTAAGAACTGAGCTTCTCTTTGTAGGTTTTGTGCCTTTTTAACTTTTGCCGGGTCAAAGTTTTTCGCCTGAGCATTTTTTAAGTCAGTGATAAATGCCATGAGAGCATCCAGGGCCCTATCGCGCATTTCCAGGTGTCTTGATTGAATCAACTCAACTTTACTAAGTAACTCTGACTCTGGTGAATGGTGGCATGTCTGACATGACTTATTAATGTTCAGAAGCGGGCTTCTCGCCTGATGGTCTGTAATCTTCATTGCACCAACGCGCTGATAAGGCATGTGGCAGTCTACACACGAAACACCAGACTTCGCATGAACCCCCTGGCTGAACATTTCAAACTCAGGGTGCTGAGCCTTTAAGACTGGAGCTTTTGTTTCTGCATGAATCCAGTCCTTATGTCCATTCTCCTGGTACTCTTTTAAAATCTCATCCGCTTTAATCCCTTTATCCCAAGGGAAAGTTAAGCGCTTTTCAGTTCCTTTAAAGTAGTATTCAACGTGGCATTGAGCACACACAAACGTGCGCATCTCCTGACGTGTGGCCATTTTATTAACTTCATACTTTTGAACACCAAGAGTTGCTTTGTATTTTGCAATCCCTTCCATAAAGGCCGGACGAGTGACTCTTAATTGCATACTTTGTGAATCGTGACAGTCAATACAACTCACCGGGTGCTTCACCCCTTTGGCCGCTTCATGGTATGGCATCTTGTTCATGATCTCGAAGCCTTTTTGGATATCTCCATCTCCGAGTTTATACATCATAGGATATGTCGAAGCGTGACAGTTTAAACAGGCCCCAGGCTGAGGAACCTGCTGGCGGCCAGTGAAGAGTTGATCTTCAAGCATGTAAGCGTGACCTCTTTCTTCACGAAAGTCTTTACTGAAAGCATACCCAAGCCACATCATTTTTAAACGAGGGTCTTCTTTTAATTTATCCTGGGCCACATGATCGCGTGGATCTGCACTTGAAGGCATGCGCGGGATAGATTCAGAGCCACCGTGTTTGGTGCGGACTTGATCAACAGTTCTTAAATAAGTGTCGTATTGCAGAGGAAAATTCTTTCCCCAAACTGCGGGATCATCTTCCAATGGTGAAATCTCGACCACGCGAAAGAATGGATTTTTCTGTTCACTCTTTTTCACCGCAATGTCGGTGGCCAGAAAACCAATTCCCGCTCCGACGATGATAAAGATGACAACGATTAAGGCCATTTGTTTTTTATTCATTTTCCCCTCTTAATGGCTGTGACCAACATCCCTATGGCATTGCACGCACGAGCGCCCCTCGAGCAAAGGTTTTTCATGTTGGGCCGAGTTCATTAGATCTCCATGGCAGTGCAAGCACGACTTCATGGCAATATCAAAATTGTGTTCTCTTATTCTGATGGGGTCGCGGTACTTTCCGGTGGTAAATTTCCATCCGTGGTTAAAACCATTTTCCGCTTTATTGAGGTATTTAAGATAAAACTCCTGAGGAGCATGACATGAATTGCAAGTCGCCACACTTTTATGTGACGATTTAGACCAGCTATCGTACTGGTCTTTCATAATATGGCAGTTGACACAGGCCTTTGGGTCATCCTGAAGATACGAGTAACCTTTTCCGTAAATAAAGGTAAAAGAACCCAATCCTAAGAAGAGACCTATCACTGCGCAAAGAATAACGAAGATGGTTATTTTGCTTTTCAAGCTCTCTCCTTTTTCAAAAGAAGTATAACAAGAAGAATATTTTTTACAAAATAAATTTTATAATGATGAATGTCAGCAAATCTGAATTGCTCAACTATAAAAGACGTTCTACTATTATTGCATGTTAAAATTAATTTCTCTTTTACTTCTCTTGAATTCAGCTCCTTCATTTGCCAATGAAGAAGAAAACTTTATCTGCTCAGCTTTTTACGTAAAGCCTCTTGTGGCCAAGGTCAATGCACCTAATGCACGCGACAAGTTCAAGCACTGCTCAGTTTCGTGCATGCTGACACTTCGATGCGGAACGCTCGACGCTTATAGCGCCGGCCTTCTCAAAGAACTACTAGACATGATGGGAATGGGAAATCCAGAAACGGCCGACATCCGTGCCAACGTGGCAGGAATTACTTTTGCTAAAAATAAAGAGGCCACTAACGATGAAGAATGTATGAGTCTTTGTGGGAAACTTTATCCCTGAGCGCTCGCCGCTTGTTTCATAAAGGCTTCGGGGTCTTTTAAGTAAGCACCTGTCACCATGTCCATCGTCACAATGTGATTTTCAATCCACGACTTGAATTCAAATTCAAAATAAAACTTCAAAAGACTCACGTCTTTAGTTAAAGCGTACTCTTGAAACAATTGGTACATAATTTTTTGAACACGTTTATGCTCGTTTGAATGACATCCTAGAATAGGACAATTTGTTTCCGCCATCATGTCTTCTTCAAAAAGAAAATGATCTCTTAGATGAAAAGCAAACTCTTCCAGCATTTTTTCAATGCGAGCGTGGTCGTAGTCTTTAGTTGATGTGAGGTATTCGTAGATAGTGTTGGCCAGTTCAAGCTCTTCCGCGTGAACTTCGTTCATGTCTTCGAATGGAACTTTATTCATTTTTTGTGTATCAAATAACATATGATTTCCTCTTTACTCTAAAAAACCATGTTTGCCAAAAAGAAACCATGAGGCAGGTCACATTTCACCAACCGTGAAAAGATTCTTTTTCAGGCACTTGCCCCTCTCTTCCTCCATCTGCTATGTCCCTTTCAACAATTATTATAGGGGGTCACTATGAAACTTGCTCTAGCGGTATTAATGATGTCATTTTCACTTTCTAGCTTTGCCTTTACGGCCACTATGCCAAAGGCCTGTGCTCAAAAAGTATTATCTGAAATTGGTGAAGGATCAGTTCAATCAAACGCTAAAGATATTCTTAGTGATTTAAAACTTGATTGGAAAAATAACCCAGAAAAAGAAACTGCTCACTACGACGATTGTGGTCCATCTGACTTTTTCTACATCACAGTAAAAAAAGACAGCTGTGAAATCATCGAAATCGGAAGCGGCGATAGCGACGGCGAATGCGACTAAAACCCACTCCCCTACATTTTAATCGTCAAAATTAAGTGGATACTAGGCGCGGACACCAAGGAGCGCCAGAGCGTACATCAGTACGCGACAAGCTCCGCGGAGTTCGCAACGACGTAGACGCTAAATTTTCACGATTAAAATGGCGCACCCTGAGGGATTCGAACCCCCGACCAACTGGTTCGAAGCCAGCTACTCTATCCAGCTGAGCTAAAGGTGCGCTGATCTGGAACCCCTAGTATAAAAACGAAAGCACACTTTAACAACTTTTAGCTCCCAAAAGGCCTTATAACCTGTCTCTTATACACATCTGACGCTGCCGACGAAGGCTTCTGTGT
>CAXHHE010000256.1:0-5389 GCA_964016365.1 uncultured Bacteriovorax sp.
TACCCCGAAGCCTTCGTCGGCAGCGTCAGATGTGTATAAGAGACAGGAATTTAATTTCTCCTTCTAATCCCGGTGGCTCAGATGCACCGGTGCTTGAAGCAGACGGAGTGATTGCTGGAGCGAGTGTTAGTTTTTATACTGACGCCAGTTGTTCGCTGCCAAGTCTTCATGTCTCAGGTAGTGAATACAATTTAAAGGCAAGGGTCACTGGAAGTCTTTCATCGACTGGTGATTATCTTTTTTATGCAACCCAGACAATTAATGGGGCGGCGTCAGCATGTTCTAGTGCTTCGATTGCTTATACCTACCGCACGAGCTGTAGCGGAAGTGATTTAACCAATTCTCCTTATGCCCGCGGGGCGGGAAGTGTGGCCGATCCTTTTGTTATTTGTACCGCCACACAGTTTAATCAAATTGGTCTTCGCTCGGCCGATTGGAATAAAAATTTTATCATTAAAGATAATTTAGATTTTAACAGTCTTACTTATAACCGCATTGGCGGTGCCAGCTGTGGCGCAAGTCAGTTTACTGGTGTTATCGATGGAGATGCTCATACCATCACTAATCTGACATACACTTCGGGTGCCACAAACTATGTAGGTGTTTTTGGCTGTTTTAATGGAACACTTAAAGACCTGACGTTTACCAATCTAAGTCTTACTGGACAAGATTATGTCGGTGTTATCTCTTATGCTGGCGTTGATGATAACCTTGCCACTGTTGCCACTGTCTCTGAAGTAAAAGTTAATTCTGGAACTATTTCTGGAAGAAGTTACGTTGGAGGGATTGCGGGGTTTGGAGTTAATGCTGTCATTGAAAAAAGTTTTACTGAAGTGACGCTGACAAGCTCTGGCAGTAGTGCCGGTGGAATCATGGGGGAGAGTACAAAACTCACCAAGCTAGATCACAATGAGTCAAAAACAACTATCAATACACCGGTTGGAAATACCAATGCCTTTGGTGGAATTGTCGGGAAAACGACAAATTCAATCACTCAATATAATACTGTGTCAGCGACACTAAACGGCAGAAATAAAGTTGGTGGAATCGCAGGCCAGGTTGTGGATTGCCTGCAGTTTAACAATAACAATGCCACAGTCACTATTCCCGCAGGTGCTTATGACGACCGCGGAGGTCTGGTTGGAAATGGAACCAGCTGCACATTTTCTAATAACCAGGCAAGTGCCGACGTGGCCGGAAGAATTAATGTGAGTGCTGGTTTTGGAACTATCGAAAATGCAAAAATTATTGGAGTAACGACTTCGGGAACCATCACTTCAACGGAAGATTTCCTTGGAGGAGTTGTGGGTTACGTCGGTGATAACTCTGTTATTAATAAATGTCATTCGAGTGCAACGGTCACCAATGATTATTTTGCTGTAGGTGGAATCGTCGGTTATTTAAACACATCTACCTTGAGCAACTGTTATTTTAGCGGGACTGTTTCATCTGTTGAACCAAACACAGCTGGAGCTCTGATTGGAATAACTGAGGGCTCGACAATTTCTTATTCGTATTCGTCTGGGACAACATTGAATGTGGCCCGAGGATTTCTTGGAAAGGCCGTTGCGCCGGCCAGTACATATGTAAACAATTATTACAACTCTGCAACGAGCGCTTTGGCGAGTGCTCAGTTAGTCGCCTCAAGAATTGAAGCTAAAACGCCAGCGGAACTACAAACTCTAAGCACTTTTACCAACTGGAATTTCAATTTAATCTGGCAGCTCAATGCCGCTAGTTTTCCAAATCTGCTTTTTAACCGAAGCCCCGGAACTTTTTATGTCTCGCCAACTGGTGATGACAGCAATCCAGGGACAGAAGTTCTTCCATGGAAAACCATGACTCTGGCCGGAAGTGAGGCCATTGCCGGCGACACGATTATTTTCAGAGGAGGAGTTTACTCTGACCGTCTGGTGATCCTCAATTCGGGGGAGAGTTCTAATAAAATTATTTTTAAAAACTACACAGGTGAAACTCCAATTATTTCTCCTTCACCGCTTCCTGTGGCCGATGAATATGGCCTGGTTGAAGCGATCAATGTATCAAATATTGAAGTCAATGGACTTGAATTAACGGGTGTCGTTTTGAACTCGGCCACAAAAGTTCCAATTGGAGTTCATGTCTCCGGTCGCGGAGAAAATATCGATCTTAAAAATTTAAAAATCCACGGGATTGAAAACAACAATGCCAATGGAAATGCCCACGGTATCCTGGTGGCCGGAACTGAGCCTATCCCACTTAAAAATATCAATATCGAAAACAATGAAATTTATAATTTGAATTTGGGATGGTCTGAAAGTTTAGTTTTAAATGGAAATGTTGATACATTCCTTATCAAAAATAATATCGTCCGCGACAATAACAATATTGGCATTGATATTATCGGCCTTGAAGGAACGTGTTCGACTTGTACGCAGGAGCTTGACCGCGCTAGAAATGGAGTGGTGAGTTTTAATACCATCAGCAATATTACATCGGCGACGAATGCTTCTTATGGTGGAGATTTAGGCGCAGTAGGGATTTATGTAGACGGTGGGAAGGATGTAGTTATTGAAAACAATTCAGTCACCACCAGCGACTTTGGGATAGAGCTTGCTTCAGAATTACAAAACCAAAGTTTTTATGTGGATAATGTTATTGTGAGAAACAATTTAATTTACAACAACAAGATGGCAGGTCTGGCAACAGGTGGTTACACCGCCACTCGAAAAGGCTGTCGCAATTGCACTATCGTTCATAATACATTTTATAAAAACAATACAGCTGCAGACAGCATTGGAGAGTTCTATATCCAGCACAACGCCTTGGATACGATTGTCCAAAATAATATTTTTTACGCTGGCACAGAAGGGATTTTTATCAACATGGAAGGGACGGGGAACTCTGGTTTTGATTTCAATGGAAATCTTTATTACACTGAAGTGACTCCGATGAAGTGGCGCTGGAACGCAACAAACTACGCAAGCTTTGCCACTTTTAAAACAGGATCAAGTGCCGAGGCCCAGGGGCTTTATGCTGATCCACTTTTTATCAACGCTGCTTTAATAGACTTTTCATTACAAAACACTTCTCCTGCAAAAGATGCAGGGCGAGCGCTTTCAAGTGACGTGAGAGGAACGCAGGATTTTGTCGGGGCTGATCGCTTAAAAGGTTCTGCTCTTGATATCGGCGCGCTGGAGCGACAATAACTAGCCTGGAATTCCACCTTTGCTAAGCCTGATCTGCAATTGAATTACCTGATTATTATGCCTGATATCGCTTTCATCAGAGATGCGAACAGCATCCTGTAGCACTTCAATTTGCTTTTGAATTAAACTTAAATAGCGGGGGGAGATTCTTCTGATCATCATTTTATTCATGATATTTTCCAGTGAGAACTTTTCTTCAAAATCTTTATCCCACTGATCAAAAAGAGCGTAATGTGACTGCAGCGTTTCTGTCTCGGCCTTAGGAAAAGTAAATTCACTTGAGGTGGCAGTAATTGTTTTCTCATCTTGAAGTAGAATGCCTTCATTTTTTAGTGCAACGATGGCCTTTTTGAAGTTTTTAAAACTTTCAAGATCGCTGTTTGTTAGCGGCCTTCTAGCAAGAGTCATCATTAAAAAGAGGTGATAGTTGTCTTTGTTTTGCGCCAGCGTGTGCACTTGTTTTTCAGTTAATTTTTTTTGTCCCTGCAGAGGTTCAGAAATTTTTTGCGTTTGATTTTTTACAGGGGTGATAGATTCAGGGGTAAAAAGGTAGGAGAAACTTTTAAATTGATCAGAGCAAAAGGCCTTAATGAGCTCTTCTGCCATAGACGTATCAAGCGCTTTTGCGATCTGATTGACTACGTTTGATGAGGGAGACACGATATTTTTTTCAATCTTAACGTAATACTGATAATTGCATTCGAGACTTCTTGATTCTAAATACTTAAAGAAAGACTTAGATGTTCTATGTCCTAATTCTAACCTGATCCTAACTAAACTCTCACCAAGTGTGCTCATAAGTCTTCCAAGAGTAGAAAATCTCCTAATAAAAGATTGGAGTGTATCTTTATCGTCGGATATATACCCGTTCATTAGACATTTTGGAGTTATTTATGAAAAAAATCGGATTGATCCTTGGGCTAGCTTTGTTAATTGTTTCAAATTCTTATGCCGGTCACGGTGTTGAACGTGGAATGGTTGAGATTAAAGATCAGGGAAAACTTGAAGCGATTATTTCAAAGTTTCTTTCAAAGAAACTAAAGTCATGTGCTCTAGGAATTTCAAATGAGTCTTTTACAGTAGAGCAGGTAAAAGTTGAAACTGTAAGAGTAGATCAGGGGATTATTGATACCTATTATACGATTGATCTTTCATACGATGCTTTTAGGCACGATGTGATTTCAAATGATGTAACAGTAAAAGTATTAGACGCCGATTTCGACAACTGGAGAGATTATGAAGAGAAGCTGTCTTCAGAAATTTCTTTTGATAGAAACGGTCTATGTAGTAAATAAAATTTAAAATGAGGGGAGATTTTATGAAAAAGGTTATTTTAGTACTAGTAATGGTTCTTTCAGCGCAAACACAAGCTCACACACTTATTTCAAATCATAAGTTTGGTGAAGTAGAAATCGAAAAATTCTTAGATGCAAAACTTGCAAAATGCTCACTAGGATACGCTGATGAAGTTTTCACAGTGACAAACGTAGAAACAAGAAACCACAGAGTAGACCAAGGGATCATCGACGTTTACTACACAGTGACTCTTAAGTACGAATCAGTAAGAAACGACGTGATTCAAAATGGTCTTGTGGTAGAAATCCTTGATGCAGATTTCGACAATTGGAGAGAGTACTCTGAAAAACTTTCTTTCGAAGTTGTAAAAGACGAAAACTCTTTCTGCCGCTAGTTTTTAACGGGAAGCTTTAGCTTCTTGTAGATCTAATTCATAATCTCGTGCCCAGTTTTCTGGGTGCGAGTCATTGAAAGTCTTCACATTACAGTAGGTCTTTGCCACAGAGCTGATGCGCTCTTCTTCTCTGGTAAATTCTAAATAAGGCACGAAGTTGCCGTAACCTTTTTCAAAGAAGCTTTCATCGCCATTTTTGTAGGAGTAATTTTCGCATTGGCGAGGATTGTTTGAATCAATCAGGCCAATTTCATAACCTCCTCCAGGGGCCTCTTTCATATTGGTAATCAGCCAGGCGTGAGAGGTGATGCCTTTGATTTGCAGTTTTTGGTAGGCGATTTTTTTATTAACGGCTACGTAGTTAAAAACTTTATCCATCATTCCTTTTAGAACATCAGGTTTAACTTTTGTATCGCCCTTTAGACCATCAATCCATGACCCAAGGACTACGCCATCGTATAACTGCTGTCTCTTATACACATCTGACGCTGCCGACGAAGGCTTCTGTGTA
>CAXHHE010000257.1:0-5382 GCA_964016365.1 uncultured Bacteriovorax sp.
GTCTTTGATTCTTCCAACAACGTAGAAAAACCCATCGCCATCAAAACGAACCAGGTCCCCCGTGTGGAAAAAATTATTTTTATATGTTTCTTCAAACGCCTTCGGGTTTTTATAATATCCGGCACAGACATGTGGCCCAGCAAGAAGTAGTTCTCCCGGCTCGTTAACCGCGACGTCTTTTCCTTCTTTATTGATCACGCGAACACGCGAGTGTGGCATTGGCCTTCCGATTGACCCGGCTTTTTTAATGGCGTCTTTTTCATCCAGAAGAAAACAGTTTGGCCCAACTTCAGTAAGACCAAATCCCTGCTTAAACATCAACCCTTTCTTTTGGTACTCCTCAATCATCGGGATCGAGCAAGCAGCTCCACCCGAGACAAAAAAGCGGATCGAAGAAAAATCGCATTCGTTAAAACGCGGTTTTTCAAGAAGCATTTGAAACATCGTCGGCACACCAAAGTACACCGAGACTTTTTCTTTTTCGATGCAGTTAAAAACGTTTTCCGGATTAAAGGCCTGGGCCAGAATCGCCGTTCCACCTAAGTATAAAAGTGGAAGAAGTAAAACGTTGTATCCACCGGTGTGAAAGAATGGAGTTTCAACCAGCGTGATATCATCAGGAGTCAGCCCCCAGCCATTGCACGTTTCAATCTGATTGGTTAAAAGCATATTCCCGTGAAACATAACTCCTTTAGGAACACCAGTTGATCCCGATGTATAAAGCATCAAGATAGTGTCATCAAGAGTCGATTTGTTTTCCGGGTAAGATGAATACTCGTTAAGATTAATTTGTTTTGTATCTAAATAAGGTACATCAACGTTAAGGACTTTTTCACCCACGCCTACATAAAGTTTTGGACCTAAGGTCTTCACCACATTTTCAATTTCCGGATTTGAAAGACGGAAATTCAGAGGAACAAAAAAAGCTCCGATCTTCGAGCACGCAAGCATAAGTGTCACGTGAAGAAGACAGTTCGTCGTATTTAAAAAAGCAATAGGATCATTTTTAGAAACGCCTTGATGAGAAAGCACAGCGGCCCACTGGTCCACTTCGCGGTTTAACTCAGCATATGTCAGGCGACGATTTGTTTCCTGGTCAATGATGGCCACTTTATCGTCGTAGACGTGCGCGTTTTTTTCTAAGAAATCAATCCAATGACTCATACTATTTTCTCAATCCAAGGAAGAATTAGACTATCCATAATGGCCGGTCTTTCAATTAAACCAGCGTGCCCACCTTGGGCCATTTTAAATTCCGCATTTTTTGCTTTCGCCTGCATTTTCTCATGCAGAAACGGCGGAGTCAGGAGATCTTCTTTTCCCGCCACAAAAAGCATCGGGCAAGTGATCTCAGAGATATCAATATCAGTCTGCATGGCCCCCAAAATAAGATTGGAGACGACATGACTTTCGATAGTTCCTGCGCGCTCACGGTAGCTTAAAAACAGCTCGCTTTTTTCATTAAAAATATCTTCGCCCCATATCCATGGGGTAGCGATATCAAAACGATGAAGCGGTCCGCCTGTTTCGTGGGCCATAAGCCAACTGCCAAGTTTTGCTTTAATCATCGGTGTCGGAATATCGAAGGTGTCACAAGCGACAACGCCAACCACATCGGCCGGATATCTTCTTGCGTACTCCATTGCGATACGAGCGCCGTTACTTAAACCAATGAGTAAAACTTTACCAAGACGTTTGTCTTCCAATAGACCGCGCAGGTCCATTACATGATCTTCTAAATGATAGATTGAATCCGGCTTGGGAGATTTCCCCTGCCCTCTGCAATCGTATCTTAGGTACTGAAACTTTTCGCGCAAATAGAAGCACGCTCCATCAAACGATGTCGTGTCAGCAAAAAGACCATTGACCAAAACGAGTGTCGGATCAGAGTCTTTTTGTTTTTGTCCTTCTAAAAGTGAGTAAAGTTCTAGCCTAATATTGTACCACCATCAACGTTTAGACATGTTCCAGTGATGTATGAAGCATCGTCACTTGCTAAGAAAGCGTAAGCAGCAGCGATATCAGCTGGCTCACCTAATCTTCTAAGAGATGCTTTTTCTTCCATCATCGCCAGAACTTTCTCAGGCATTTTCTTAACCATTGGAGTAGCGATGAATCCTGGAGCAACCGCGTTTACACGGATTTTATCTTTTCCAAGTTCTTTTGCCATAGTCTTTGCCATAGCGATAACACCAGCTTTAGTTGCTGAGTAGTTTGTTTGTCCGAAGTTTCCGTAGTGAGCAACAACTGAAGCAGCGTGGATGATTGATCCACCTTTTCCAGCAGCTTTCATCACTTCAGCAGCAGCTTTTGAAAGCTTGAAGATTGACGTTAAGTTAACTGCGATAACCGCATCCCATTGCTCGTCAGTCATCTTTAAAAGAGTTGCATCTTTTGTGATACCAGCATTGTTGATTAGAACGTCTACGCCTTTTGCCATTTCAGCTTTAATTGCATCTAGAGTTTCCGCTTTTGTTACGTCTCCAGAGATATAAGTCATTTTGTTTGGAAAAAGTGCGCTTAGTTCTGATTGCTCTAGAGTTGGCATATCAACTAAAACTAGTTCTGATCCTTCAGCATAAAATCTTTCCGCTGTCGCACGACCGATTCCTGAAGCTGCACCTGTAATGAATACTCTTTTGTTTGTTAGTCCTTTCATGTTTTTCTCCTATTTAACCTAAATCTTGTAGTTCATTTGTATCAAAAGTATTTGTGTCCCAACGAAGTGACATCGCCGACCACATGTAACCAATTCCCGCACTCGCCAGAACCACGTGGTCACCTTTTTTAAGTTTCCCACGTTTTTCTGCCAGTCCTAGAGAAAGAACCTGATCAGGGGCCCCGAAGTGTCCGTAGTGATCAAGGTAAATTGACTGTTCTTGCTTAAGTTCCATTGGTTCCAAAATCGCATCGTGAGCAGATTTCTTCATGTGAAGAATCGCGAGATAATCGATTGGCTTTTTTAGTTCATTGTTTGAAGCTTCACGGATAACTTGCAGGAAGTTTGTGATCGATCTTTTTTCAAGTCTCTCTCTCATTCCATCAACATCTGGAACTTGAAGGTAGCTCATGCTCACATCAATTCCCTCTTTCCATGGGTGTCTTGTTCCACCACCTGGAACGATAACGTCCGTAGTGAAATCTCCATCAGTGATAATTGAAGAGTCTAATAATGGGTTTTCGGCCACATCACTCTTCTCAAGAAGAATCGCTGATCCACCATCAGCAAGGTTGTATAAGAATCTTGTGTTCGCGTCTTTGTAGTTAACAAGATCACCAGTTTTGTGACCTCCACAAAGAAGAACGCGGTTGATTTTTTTATCTGTCATCATTAGCGATTTGGCTAAGTGAAGACCTAGGATTTTATTTGAACATCTTGCCGAGATATCAAAGGCGCGGGCATTTTTTAATCCCAGCTCTCTTTGCACATAAATCCCTGCTGTCCAAACGATGTAGTCTTTGTATTCTGAACCTGTCCAGATCACCATATCGATTGAAAGCGGATCAATTCCTTTTAAAACTTTTCTGGCAGCGTTCACGGCCATATCACCCGGGTGAGTGTCTCTATCTGCACGGCACTTTCTTACGATTCCCATTTTTTGAGAAACAACATGCTCAGGCACTCCTGATTCACGGGCGATGTGAGCTGCATCTTCAAAACCTTCTGGAAGCCAAACTGCGGCCTTTTTTAAATTGATATAAGTCATTTAAACTTTCCCTTGAAAGAAGTTATGTAATTTTTCAGCAACTAAAACTGGTTTTTCTAAGAAGAAGTAGTGATCTGTTTCTGGAACAAGTTCAACCACCGTTTGCGGGATCACACTCTTAAATAGTTTTGGAGACTCAGGACTCACGAAACGATCCCCTTCACCGGCAATCGCGTACACTGGGCACTTGATCGCTGCCAAATGGTTTGGCGTTTCTAAGAAAGTCACGGCCGCCTTATTCTGGCGGATTTTTTCTTCCAGATCCATTGGGTGCTCCAGGCGAAGGTTGATGATTCGCTGAAATCTTTCTGGATCATTTTTTTCTAAATTTGGGTGAGTGGTAAATCTGGTCATGAACTCCGCATAGTCGCGGGCAGGCCATGCAGCAGAAGCGCGAAGATCTGCTTCTGTTAATTTTTTAGGGTGATCAAAAGTAGGAGGCCCTGATGTTGTACACATTAGTGAAAGTGCACTCACTCTCTCTGGAGCTAAGCGGACAACTTCCTGAGCGATGAAGCCACCCATTGAAATTCCCATCAGTCCAAAAGTTTTTGCGCCTAATGAATCCATCACAGCAAGAGCGTCTTCTGCCAGGTCTTTCATTAAATAATCTTCTGATGTGCGAGAAGATTTTCCCGTTGCACGGTTATCAATTAAAACGACAGTGTAGTTTTTTTTCAGCTCTGGCGCTAAATCAATAAAGTTGTAATGACTGCATGTAAAACCAGAAAGGCCTAACAGAAATGGACCTGTGCCTTCTGTATAAAAAGCAACATCGCCAAAATCTCGAGTGATTTTTGATAATTTCATATAGGGGTCCTCTAATGAAAAACAAAAGGAAAAATAATTTGCACGTGAAAATTCGCGCGCCACAACGAAACTGTCAAGATCAGACGGGCCATGAAAAAGCCGATATTTAGAACTTTTTTTAAACTTACTTTGTCTAACATCTACGCATTACGCTACAAATTCTTTCACAATTACTCTATAAAGGCGCCCTATGACACTAAAAAGACTTTATCTTCTTGTAGTATTAAACATTTGTTCAATTTCATTCGCTCTTGCAGGCACGTGGACCACTGATAAATATCAAGGAATCTACGGGGCAAGAAATTATAAAATTTATGTCCCAGACACACTTTCTTCGAGAGAAAAACCTGCAATTGTTGTCATGCTTCACGGCTGTCAGCAGAATGCGGCCGATTTCGCCAAAGGAACGCGCATTGAAAAATGGGCCGACAAAGAAAAATTCATCGCTCTTTTTCCTGAGCAAAATATCGCCTACAACTCTTTTAAATGCTGGAACTGGATCATGCCGGCCAACAATGGTCGCACAGGTGAAGCACAAGTCATCGTCGATATGCTCGATAAAGTGATTGAAAAATACGACGCTGATAAAGAAAGAGTTTTTGCTGCTGGCATGAGTGCCGGCGCTTCGATGGTGAATATTTTAGGAAACTGTTACCCGGAAAGATTCAAGGCGCTTGCTTCTCATGATGGCTCGCAATTTTATTCATCTTACATGGGAATGGATTTTGCGGAAGTTGTTTTAAGCGGAGCGAATGTTCCAGCATCTGCTGCTGCTTTTTACGGCAACAACTGTTCACTTTTTGTAAGTGAGAGACCAAAAATCATGCCGATCATTATTTTTCACGGGATGAACTCACCTCTCATG
>CAXHHE010000258.1:0-5341 GCA_964016365.1 uncultured Bacteriovorax sp.
TACACAGAAGCCTTCGTCGGCAGCGTCAGATGTGTATAAGAGACAGGAGTGTGGATGAGTTTTTTTACTTTAAGATTCAAATCCTTCACCTTTTGCAGAATAAATTCATGATCATTTCCCGGGTCGATGATGATCGCTTCTCTGGTTTTATCAGAGTAGAGGATAGAGCAATTGCATTGGTAATTGCCGACGGGGAAGCTAATGAGGATGAGTGAGTTTTTCTTTAGTGTGTTCATGGGGAAGGGGTTGTTTTGGTGGTTGATGGCCACCTCTTGGTGGCCAAATAATTTCTCATTCAAGCAAAATCGGTTGGAAGAGTTAAAAAATGCTCCACTGGAGCATTTTTTAGCTCTTCTCCATTTCAATTTGAGATTGAATGTAGTTTTGGATTCCCACTTGCTTAACAAGTCCAACTTGAGTTTCAAGCCAGTCAACATGCTCTTCTTCGCTCTCAAGGATGTGAAGGAACAGGTCGCGAGTCACGTAATCTGATTCACCTTCAGCAAGCTTGATGCATTTTTTTAGGTGAGGGATAGCTTCGTTTTCAACTTCAAGGTCAGCTTCCATCACTTCTTGAACTGTTTGCCCGATTCTGATGCGGTCGATTTTTTGTAGGTTTGGTAGTCCTTCAAGGAAAAGAATACGCTTGATAAGTTCATCAGCGTGTTTCATTTCATCAATTGAAGCTTTGTATTCAAGGCGACCTAGTTTATCTAGTCCCCAGTTTTGTAACATTCTTGCGTGAAGAAAATATTGGTTGATGGCCGTTAACTCTTTTGTAAGAACAGAATTAAGAGCATCAATGATTGCCTGACTTCCTTTCATAATAAGCACTCCAAAAAAAAGTAATGTGTGAGGTGCCTAAGATTATGAGTCGGATTTTTTGCTTTTGGAATCTAAATTGTTCTGATTATCGAGGATTTTTTTGACAGCATCGACTACGCATGCCCCGCATGAGTCGCCGATTCCAAGATTTTTTAGGATTTGATCCTGAGAGTGGTTGTGTGTCCCGATTTGGTCCATCAGCATTTTCTCAGTTATCCCTTTGCAAATACAGATATACATTTAAAGTGTCCTCTTGTTGCCATTCTAGTTCAAAAGTATGCCTAGTCAAACTAAAATATCTATCTTCTAACAAGTGCCTGAATTTACATGATTCCTTTGGAAAAAAAGACCTGTCAATAAAGCTGACAGGGGGTGAATTCTTTACAAGCTCACCCCAACAACAGGCCTTTGGCCCGTATCATAAGAGGCACAACTTTTATCAAGACCAGAGGCTTTTATGAAGACAAAGAACCTTTTTTTAGCCCTTTCTCTATTAGTAGGTACGAATGTATTTGCTCAAGACATTGTAGGAAAAGATCCTTTCAGTGTGCAGATGAAGAAGCCACATGATGTCGTTCTTTTAAACCATGGACTAGCTTCATTGGAAGAGCGTCTGCAGATGATTGAAAGAGCTGAAAAATTCATCGACGTTGAATACTTTATTTATAGAACAGATAAATCAGCAAAACTTTTTACTCAGGCCTTAGTGAAAAAAGCACGCGAGGGTGTAAAGGTAAGGATGCTGCTTGACTGGTTTATGGTTAAAAGTGACCTTTCTCCTTTTTATACCCATGAGCTGGAAAAAGAAGGAATTGAAGTTAAGTACTTCAACACGACATCGACACTTAATTTATTTTCAGGACAATATAGAAACCACAGAAAACTTATTTTAGTAGACGGAAAAGAAGTGATCACTGGTGGAAGAAATATAGGTGATGAGTACTTTGATTTGCATGAAGAATACAACTTCCTGGACCGCGAAATGCACATTCAGGGGGACATGGTTGCCTCTATTCAGAAAACATTTGATGAAACATTCGCTGCTAAAAAGAGCGAGCGCGTGGCCCGTGATAAAATGCCTGAAAGTGATGATCCTAAATATAGAAGAGGGGATAATGACGACACTGCCGGGTACGAGTACGACCTGAAGAAGTGGAAAGAAAAAGTGAAACTTGCTCAGGATTTCGTTAATGCACCAATGGATGCAAAACGCGAGCAGGACATCAGAGCTAAAGGACAAGATGAATTAAGTAAAGAGTACCGCGGTTCATGTAATGAAATCACATTCATGTCTGAGTACCCAAGCATCGGAACAAAAAACAGAAAAGAAAACCGTGTGATTAAGCACAACCTTTTCGAGCGTATCGCTAAGTCTGAAAAGTCGATCCTGATTGATTCTCCTTACTTTATTGTAAACAAGGAGCTTTCAGAGTCTCTGGATAAGGCCCTGGCCAATAAAGTAGAAATTAAGCTTCTAACTAATAGCTTAAATTCAACAGACGCTATCTACGTTTACGCAAACTTCGACAGCAACGTAAGTACATGGTTAAACAAAGGTCTGGACTCGTACATCTTTAAGGGAGCAAGACCTGATACATACGAAGTTTTAGAAAGTGAAGCAGGTAAGGCGCGTTTTGGAGTTCACGCTAAGACTTTTATCTTTGACGATAAAAACGTGATCATCGGGACATATAACGTAGACCCAAGATCTGCTAACTATAACTCAGAAATGGTTGTAGCTTGTGAAAACTCACCAGAGCTAGCTGCTGAAGTGAAAAAAGATATCGATTCAAGACTGAGTGGGAGTATTCACCTGGACTCTGAAAAGACGATTGCTGACGCTGAATTTTACCAGATCGGGTTTGGGAAGAAGCTTCTGTACTACTTCACAAAAATCCCGGCAAACATCTTCGACTACCTATTGTAATTTGACTATAAGCTCTCGGGCGATATTGATCCCCGAGAGCTCTTCTGCCTGCTCAAAACCTGGAATCGGATTCACCTCTAAAATTTTAATGCCGCCTTTTTCCGACAACAATAAATCAAGTCCCGCATAATCAAGCCCACTGTGAAGGAAAGCTTTCTGAGCAATAGACTCTAAGTCTTTTGGAAGCTTTTTAAGGATTTTTCCGTTTGAGCGTTTAGCATTTCCGCGGAAGTCATCTTTGGCGATAGTTTTTTCAATGCAGGCGAGGATCTCACCCTTAAGGATAAAGAGGCGCCATTCTTTTTTATGAGGTATGTAAGGCTGGATTAAAAAGCGCTGGTCCTTCATTGCATGGAAAGTTTCAAGCACACTTTGAAGTGACTTTTGTCCTTCCAGAAAATTTACGCCAATCCCTTGATTGCCACGGTTCATTTTTAAGATGTATTGCCCTCCAAGCTTGGCGATGGCGGCCTCAAGTTCCTCAGTCATCGTCCCTCTATAAAGAAGAGTTGTAATAGCGGGCAGGTCATATTGATTAAAAAAAAGCGACTGAAGATCTTTTGAACGGAATGTCCCAAGGGCATTGTAAGGGTTCGAAATTTTCATCCCCAGGTTCTCATGATGCTTTGTGACCACCAGATCAAAATCGTCGTAATTGGTTCCGGTTGTCCTATGGAGGTAGAGTCCGTTTTTGTCCTCTTCCTTGGGAAGAATCTGGTGCTGATAAGGGTTTAGGTACAAAACGGAGTGTTTTTGTTTTTTGCCTTCTTCTATCAACCTCTTGGTTGTATAGAGATTAGGGTTAAGACTGGCGATAATAAGATTATTTTTTCCCATGGGGACTCACTAAGTTTTGATTGAATTCCTTAAAAGAACCTAGTTATAATATCATCCATAATGAAAGCCCGTCATGTATTAATTCTATTTAGTATGCTTTGCACTTTTAGTGCGAGTTATGCCCAGTCGACTCCAACTGCTCCTGCACCCGCGGCGGCACCTCCGGCAACGGAGCTTGGAATGACCCCGGCAATTAAGAATTATTGTGAAAAACTAGAAAAGAGCTTCAAGCGCTACGGCTGGGACAAGAGTGAGTGTGACACTTTTAAATGGAGTCACTATAGAAACTCTGTTTTAGGCGATCCACTTATGTGGACAGTCTTTGGTGACGTAAGTGATGAAGAGCAGCCAAGCTTTAAAGACAAAGACGTGACGATTGTCATGTGCGGAGTGCACGGAGATGAAATCACACCGGTTAAGTTTTGTTTTGATTTAATGTACTACCTTCGCCAAGCTTACTCGGATCCTGAGAAGCTAAAAGGCGAGTTCCGTAATAAAGTTGTCCTGGTGTCTCCTTTAGTGAATCCTGATTCATACTTTAAAGCGCGCCCGACACGTGTGAATGCCCGCGGAGTAGACCCGAATAGAAATTTTCCGACAGCAGACTGGCAAAAAGAAGCGAGAAAGATCTGGCTGACGAAGTTAAGAAAAGACAAAAGAAAAAATCCAGGTGATAGACCAAACAGCGAGCCGGAAGTTGTCTTCCAAGTGAATCTGATTAAGCGCTATAACCCAGATAAGATTGTTTCAGTTCACTCGCCACTGACTCTATTGGATTATGATGGTCCAAGCATCGCTGCCAACAACGGTCTTGATGGTGTAAAGGCCCACGAGCTTTTAAACCAGATGAGTAAAGATGCTTCCGGCTACAATATTAAAGACTATCCTTTTTTTCCAGGTTCACTAGGAAACTGGGCAGGACAGGAAAGAAACATTCCAACATACACATTAGAACTTCCATCTGCTGACCCAAGAAAGAGCAACGAGTACTGGAAGCTTTTTGAATCGGCCATGCACAAGGTGATTGTCCACAGTCTTCGTCAGGATTTGGCAAAAGCTCCGGGTGTCACAGACACGCATGAACCAGGCAAAGAGGGCATTCCTGCGATTCCAGGTACATCGGCAAACTAAACAATCGTTTGCAAATTAAAATTGGCAAAAATTCAAGTTTTTAAGGAATTCGTCGATAAGACTCTTGAGTGAATCTGTACACTTTAGGAGAGAGCTTATGCTAGCGAGTTTTTCTGAATTTAAATTCTACCAATCATTCAGAATTCCAGTAGAAGAGGCCGACGACCTGAGATTTCTCGTTCAAATGTCAAAGGACCGAGGTCCAGAAGAGTATATTGATGATGCCAAGCTAATTGATATTTCATTAACCGGGCTTGGATTTGCCACTAGTGAGCGCATTTCTGTTGGTCAGGAAATCACTATTTCTCTTCAATATAAGAAGCACCACCTGGATTTAACCGGGAAAGTTGTGCGCGCTTTTTCACAGTCACTTGATGACCAAAAAATCATTTATGGGATTGAAATCGAAGAGGAAAAGGGGATTGCAAAATTCCTTGAGCACTACATCCTTGGCTTCTCATCAGAGAGATTAAAAAACTGTCTGATCGATTCAGCGATTAAAGAGCGCTACACAAAAGCGACGGATGGATTTGAAATCTTCTCGCTTTTACTTTCACTCTTTAAAGACCTGTCTCTTATTACACATCTGACGCTGCCGACGAAGGCTTCTGTGTAGATCTC
>CAXHHE010000259.1:0-5312 GCA_964016365.1 uncultured Bacteriovorax sp.
ACAGAAGCCTTCGTCGGCAGCGTCAGATGTGTATAAGAGACAGATCTGCTTTAGCTTTAACGGCTTGCTCAACTCCAAAGTACAAGACATTCTCTACGCCAGAAAACTTTAAAACGGCGGGAAAATTAATTTCTGGAAAGACTCCTAAAGAAGCGGCTCAGATTCTTGGAAAGCCAATGTCAGCATACTTTCATGATGGTGATACAAATGTTTATTACATGGTTTATCCAATGGGAGACAGTGAAGTGAGCATGACAGATGTAATGTTTAATGATCGTCTTGAGTGCCTTGCTTTTAACTTTGAAAAAGAAAAAGGATACAAATTTGCTGACTGGTCAAGTAACACAGGATTTACTTGCGGAGCAATTAAAGGTCAAAAGCTAGATACTTCATTAATTGATTAATGATTAAAATAATGAAAGGGCCGAAAGGCCCTTTTTTTTGAGGAAGAAATAAAAATGAAAAAATTATTATTAGGAATGATACTTTTGAGTTTTTTTAGCTGTAATAAAAATGCAGTAAGTGATGTGGACTATTGTAAGTTTGCTAGAGTAAGAGCGACTTATGATTTTATGCTTGAAGGTGAAGAAGTTAAAGGGTGCGAGATTTTAAGTAAAGAAAGTAAGGAAGGCGATTTCCTTGGACAAAAATTGATGGCCCACCAGGTGAAGATGAAAGTAAATATCGAGCAGGTTGTAGATTCATGTAATAGCTCTCAGGGATTGAACTGCAACCTTTTGAATAAAAACTGTATTATGGACAATGGTAAGAAGGCCAATTTCTGTAAGTATCCTGATGCCAAGGTTGTGACTGCCAAAGGGGCAAAGAGACAGCTTACTCGCGAGATCGTCTTGTTTGAAGATCCAAAAACTCATCAAATGTCTGTTGCTCAGAATAATGAATTGAAATAATCCTTAAAGGTTCCACCTGGCTTGGTTTCTAGGTCCGGTGGAACCTTCTTCATTCATCATATTTTAGCGTCTAAGTTATTAAATCTAAAAAGAACATCGATATTTCTTGATATTAACCGAGTTAAAAGCTTAAGTTTTTACCTGACTACTCCGATCTGTTTTTTGTCTGATAAAAACTATCAGATATAAACATTAGAGGGCGGGGGCCCTCGAAAAAACGGAGAATATCATGGGTTTAAGAATTGCAACCAACATTGCCTCTCAGAACGTTCAAAAGAACTTGAAGGAAGTTTCAAACGCGGGGAACTCGTCGCTTGAAAAATTATCTTCAGGTAAAAGAATCACAAAAGCATCTGACGATGCTGCCGGACTTGCGATCTCTACTAACTTAGAGGCGCAGACTAAAGGTCTAAGACAGGCGACAAGAAACGCCAACGACGGTATCTCACTTGTTCAGACAGCTGAAGGGGGATTAAACGAAACGACTAACATTCTTACTCGTCTTCGTGAGTTAACAATCCAAGCTTCTTCAGACACTGTAGGAGAGCAAGAAAGAGGATTCCTTGATAAAGAATACCAACAGCTAACAAAAGAAATTGACCGTATCTCTGAGTCTACAGTGTTCAACGGAACACAACTTCTAAACGGTGAAGGTAAAGGCTCAATGGATTTCCAGGTTGGTGCTTTTGCTGGTGAACAAAATAGAATTACATTTGATTCTGGAGAGTCTGATTCATCAGCATCTGCAATCGGTGTAAAAGGAACTTCGATCTCAGAAAAAGGTGATGCGCTTTCAGCAATCGGTGACATTGATAAAGCGATTGAAAAAGTATCAGGACAAAGAGCTAACCTTGGATCTATCCAGTCAAGACTACAGTCTACTGTGAAGAACCTTGAAGTTCAGACAATTAACCAAGATAGTGCTCGCTCAGTTATTCAGGATGTGGATGTTGCTGAAGCTACTGCAAACCTTGCTTCTAACCAAGTTGTTAAGAACGCAGCGGTTTCTACTCTAGCTCAAGCAAACGGTATCCCGAACTCTGCTCTTAGATTGATTGGGTAAGCTTTAAAGAAGAGCGTTTCCTCCTGTGGGTTGTTACACAGTATGAGTTGAAACGCTCTCTTTTAAAAAAAGCTATCTCACTCTGAATAGAGTAACTAGTGAAGAAAGAAGAATAGAATTTAAGTAGTCTCCATAGGACATAATGATTACGCAATGGTTGTTATGTTCTAATACTTAAGCCCAACCCTCCCGCTTCCCCGCAAATATAGGCGGGAGGGTTTTTTGGGCTTGATTTTTAGCATTGCGAGTACCTGATTAGAGCATTTTTATCAAATTATTTTCTTATCTAACCCATCAATATTTCAGCCAATATTCATTTTCTTTTATCCGATCAAAGCAATTTGCTTAAGTATTTGCCCGAACGTTTCGATAGGTTGTTTGACTGACAAAAGCAGTCAATAACAAAAAAGAGGGTGGGGACCTTCTTTAAAACAGGAGACTATCATGGGTTTAAGAATTGCTACAAACATTGCATCTCAAAACGTTCAAAAGAACTTAAAGGAAGTATCTAACGCTGGTAACGGCCAGTTAGAAAAACTTTCTTCGGGTAAGAGAATCACAAAAGCATCTGACGATGCTGCCGGACTTGCGATCGCTACTAACTTAGAAGCTCAGACTAAAGGTCTAAGACAAGCTTCAAGAAACGCGAACGACGGTGTGTCTTTAGTTCAAACTGCAGAAGGGGGACTAAACGAAACATCAAACATCCTTATCCGTCTTCGCGAACTAACGATCCAAGCTGCTTCAGATACAGTTGGTGATCAGGAAAGAGGGTTCCTTGATAAAGAATACCAACAGCTTTCAAAAGAAATTGACCGTATTTCTGAATCAACAGTGTTCAACGGAACACAACTTCTAAACGGTAAAGGTAAAGGCTCAATGGATTTCCAGGTAGGAGCATTTGCTGGTGAACAAAATAGAATTACTTTCGATTCAAGTGAATCTGATTCTTCAGCTTCATCAATTGGAATCGCAAGCACAAATATTGCAAATAAAGATGATGCTTTAAGTTCAATCGGATCAATCGATAAAGCGATTGAAAAAGTATCGGGACAAAGAGCGAACCTTGGATCGATTCAGTCAAGACTTCAATCGACTATCAAGAACCTTGAAGTTCAGACAATCAACCAGGACTCTGCAAGATCAGTTATCCAGGACGTAGACGTAGCAGAAGCAACAGCTGCACTTTCTTCGAACCAGGTAGTGAAGAACGCAGCGGTATCTACACTAGCGCAAGCTAACGGGATTCCAAACTCTGCACTAAGACTGATTGGTTAATTAAAAAACAAATTCCGGGAGAGCGATCTCCCGGTTTGATAAAAATGAGAAATCTTCTGTTAAATCCCCAAGCCTCTCCTGCGAGGGAGAGGTTTTTAGGAACTAACAGAATAAAAAGAGAGCTTTTATGAAAGAGCAAAAAAGAGGAAAAGATTTTGACCGAATGATTGTAGAAGCAGTCCAGGGGAATTTTTCTTTTTTTGCGTGGCAATCTCTCGGCGGAGTTGTAGAAAAATGCGAACTCAAGGTGAAGGCCTTTAGAAAAGATTACAACGAAATTGAATTGGAAGTGAAAGCAGAGCAAGTTGAGATACTTGCTAAAGTTATTTCCGGTGACCGCATGATGAACATTTATGTACCGGAGCTCTCTGTTTCTTTCTCTACAGAATTAAAAAGTGTCTCAGGCGGAAAAGTCGTTAAACTTTATCCTCCAAAAGATTATTCGTTTTACGAAAGAAGAAAGCACGAAAGGCTTCAGCCGACAAAAACGTGTTATGTGAATTTCGAACTCAATAAACTTCCTATTAAGAAATCCATCTTCGATATCAGCATTGGTGGATTTGCCATTATCCTTCCCAAAACAGATAAGGTTGTTGTCACTCGTGGAAGAGAGTTTCCACTAATGACCCTGGACGTATTTGGCAGAAAACTAAAAGTTAAGGCCGAATGTGTAAATGCAGTGACAATTGATCGTTTTAAGCTGGATACACTTCCTTACGGCGGTTACAAAATCGCTTTCCGTTTTATGGAAATGACCAAAGAAGACAAAGAATACCTGGTAGAATTCATTGCTCACCAGTCCTTGCTTCAAGCACATGTTAAAAAAGCTAACTAGAGACAATTTACAGAAGTCGTAAAACATTCGATAATGGCTTATGAAATTTTCTGCCATATCAGATGTTCACATTAAAAGGGCCGGAGACCAGGCCGAAGATCTGCTTTTGACATTTTTAAGAAATCCAGACGTTCAATCGAGCGATGTTGTCTTTTTGTTAGGTGATATTTTTGACCTGATGATTGGGCCGCTTACGCAGTACTTTGTTCGTTACCAGGCCTATTTTGATGAAATAAAAAAGCTGATGAAAAATGGGACGCATATCTGTTACGTAGAAGGAAATCACGACTTTCATATTAAACTTCTTTATAGAAAGTTTTTTATGGTCCACGCAGACCTCGACCCTTCTCTTTTTTCTATGGCCCCATTCTTTGAATTTATGAATGGCGGGAAAAAGATTTACCTCGCTCACGGGGATGATATCGAGCTTAACAATCCAAGCTATAAACTCTTTAAGGCCGTGGTGACATCACCTCCTCTGCGCTACTACGCCAATTATCTAATGCCGCATTTTTTAATCAAAGGAATCGGAGAGTACTCGGCCGAAAAATCACGCAAGAGAAACAACAAGCGCTACTCAACTGACGCAGACCTTGCTCCGGTTAAAGATAATTTTAGATTGTCAGTGGAAGTCTTTCGCAAGAAGCGCACATTTGATGTGATTGTTTTAGGCCATAGTCACGTAAAAGATCATTATGTCTCACCGTCTGGATTTGAATACATCAATAACGGCTACGCTCAACATACAAAAACCTATATCTCCATCGAAGATGGAGATATAAGCTTTAAATCAATTTTTTAAACTTCAGGATTCATTGCGCGAATGAAGCCCTCTCTTTGAGCGCCCATCGCAAGTTCGATAATCGAGACAGTTCTTGGTTGGTCTTCGATCACTTTTGTTGTCTTAGAAACGTTGATGATCTGAGTGGCGAAACTAGCGATCTGAGGAAGGTGAGTGATCGCCAGGACCTGAGAGTATTCAGCTACTGACTGAAGTGATTTTCCGATTGAGATGGCCGTTTCACCGCCGATACCAGTATCGATTTCATCAAACAGGAACACAGAGATTGTGTCGTTGCTTGAAAGAATTTGTCTTACAGCTAGAAGAATTCTTGAAAGCTCTCCACCTGAGGCGATTTCTTTAACTTTAAAGAATCCTTCTCCCGGGTTTGTTTCAGCGATAAAATCAATTTTAGAGAACCCTTTAGCGCCTAGAGCTTCATTT
>CAXHHE010000260.1:0-5291 GCA_964016365.1 uncultured Bacteriovorax sp.
AGATAACTGAGCGTCTCGTGGGCTCGGAGATGTGTATAAGAGACAGAGGAAGTACAAGTGTGAGTAATGAAATTGCAGTAGAGATTAAGTCAAAGAGAATTGCTTCAAGACTTATCGATGTTTTTGAAGGCGAAAAAGCAAACTCTGCTATTACTAAAAAGGCCGATGTGGAACTTCTGGATAAAGAGATTGATCAGCATGAGAGATTAATTGAGATTTACAGAAGCAAAATCCTAGGAAGCGTTCTGCGCGAGATCTACTAAAAAAAGAGGGACCGAAGTCCCCCTTATCAATTCTATCCCTTTCTCAGGTTTGAGTATGTTTGGAAGGCCGGACGGTCACCGATAGCTTTTAACCAAAGGTTTACGTTTTTGTATGGACTCATATCAAGCCCAACGTGAGGAGCGATGCTTACAACTGAAGCTGTGTTTAGGTCAGCTAGAGAGAAGTTCTTTCCGTTTAAGTAAGTTTTATTAGCAAGAGCATTGTCCAGGACTTGGAAGTAAGCTGGAAGCTTTGCCATGTTTTCGTCGATCACAGTTTGTGATCTTTTTTCTTCAGGCATGAAAACCTTTTGAATGAAAACCTGGATAATAGGGTCTTGAAGTTCAGAGCTTGCCCAGAAACTCCACTGGTAAGAAAGAGCTCTTTCTTCAGCGCTCATTCCTAAAAGTTCTGGTTTGTATTTATCAGCGATGTAGAAGTTGATCGCCATTGATTCAAAAAGAGTTGTATTGCCATCAACCATTGCCGGTACTTTTCCGTTTGGATTGATTGCCAGGAAAGCTTCAGACTTGTGTTCTTTTGTTCTCATGTCGATTTGTTTGTTTTCGTAAGCGACACCAGCTTCTTCCAGACACCATAGACATCTTCCAGCACTTGAGCGCGCAGGGCCATAAAGAGTAATCATAAAAATCCTTGGTTAAGGTTCAATCTTAAAGTTAGTAAAAGATAGCAGAACGAGAGGTGACTTGTCTTGACTCTTCAAATCTAGGCCGACTAAACTAATTTCTATGAAAAATTTAATCTTGGCCTTAACTATTGTTTTCCCATTATCAACGTTCGCCAACGAAGCTATCAGGCTCGACGGGATGTATACTTATAAGCAAGTAGAAGTCTCGCAGGTTCGTGATGTGGAGCTGGTCCCAAGCCTTAATACAGCTCGCTACAACGAACTAGTGAAGGATAAATACCAGTGTTACCTTCGCGGTGACTTCTTCATGTGCCAGAAGTTTATAAAGGGTGCTGAGCTGCCTCAGGCAATCCAATCAGAAGTGGACCGTGCTTGGAATGAGCGCTTCTTTAACTTTATCGCCAGCTCATTTGATCCAGAGCTGACAAATGAAAGTGAGTCACTTTTAGAGTGGGACATTTTTGCGAACGTAAGATTTGAAGGATTCCAGGTTTCTGAATATCACTATTACCTGTTAAAAGGCGAAAACGATGTTCATAAGATCTCGCTTAACTTCGCTTCAGGACAAAAGTGGTTTGTCGTAGAAAATGAATCAACGCTTTCTATGCCGATTCAAAAGACTGAAAGAAAGTCTCCACTTAAGTCTCGCGTGTTTGAACTCTCTTTAATCTTCACTAAGTAATTACGTTTTTAAGCTGCAATAATAGAGTGCGGGGTAACTCGCACTCCACACCCAGAAGAATCTATTCAATCCAAAGACTAAAAAGTTTCCTAAGTGAAAGAGCACTCCTGCAATCAGATAGGCCTTCGTGAGCACTGGTGTGGCGAGAACCAAAGGAAATGAAAGTTCAAAAAGAATCACCGACCAGGCGATAGTTTTTGCCCATGCAGGGTCTTTACTTTTTTCCAGGATAAAACGTGGTGTTTTATAATTAGGTGAAGAGATGAATCCATAAACAGCAGTCCCTAAGCGCCATTTGTATTCTTTCACTTTATAGAGACCAGCTAAAAAATAAGAGCTGATAACCTGGAGAGTGATGTACCAAAGGGCGGCCTTTGTTAAGAGTGGACTGAAGTAACCGATGCAAAGACACAGTAAAATAATCAAAGTTAAATAATCGCTTCCACCATTAAAAGATCCTCTCCAGCGCAGAGTGATCAGGAAAGTGGTGAAGAAAAGAATAAAGAAAATGACAAAGAAGTAGGGATAGATAATCGCCAGGATGGCCGTGTAGAAACGAATGGTCATCATTTCCATAAAACGTTTTTCAGGCATGATCCAATCGAGAAAAGCGAGCATTCTTTTTGGCAGGAAAAGGTATTCGCTTCTTAACTCATTCCATCTCCAGATTCCTTTTTCAGAAATGCTGTCTTTCATTTTGATAAATTCCAGTGACTGGAACATGACAGCGATTCCAATCAAGCGGGCGATAAGTGTATAAACGTCTTGTGGGTTATTCACTGATGATCTCCTCGTAAAGAGGTGAGACCAGAATGTCATCTTTTGGCCTTGCCATCAGGTCAACTGAGGCCAGTTTAAATTGATAAGTGAAATTCTGGGTGTATTTCTTTCTGATGGCATAGGTCACCAGGTTTTTGGTGATTTTATAAGAGAGGTTTTCTTCAAACGAGGTTTTGTCATCGTGGACTTCGATATCATGAAGGAGCTGCTGGACATGGGATTGAGCGGCCAGGATCAGGTTTCCCTGGTTGACGAAAAGATTGTTAAAACTTGCTTTTGGGTTTTGATAAAGTGGGGCCCATTCTCCAAAAGCTTCTTCTTCTGAAACTTTTGCACGGAAGAAGAGAAGTCTTGTCTCTTCAAAGTCATCGTAGAATTTCCAGGAAGGGATTAAGGGCTTAATCAGGTTGAGATATGGGTTATTGATGCCCTCTGAGGTTTTCTTAAAAAGTGAAAACACGACGATCAAGATAAAATAGAGGACAATGCAAAGTAAAATAATTAATGAATTCAAGAGTGCCCACTCCCTTTTTTTAAAGTAAGATTAGTATAACGTAACTAAATACAAAAAATGAACTCAAAAAGATTTTTAATAAAACTACAGTACCTAGGCATTCGCTTCCACGGTGTGCAGAAACAACTTGAGCACTCGAGCATTCAAGCGCGTGTGGAAAAGGCCCTTGGCCTTAATGTGAAGACTCGTTTTTCGAGCAGGACTGATGCGATGGTGTCGGCATTGGAAAATTACTGCCTGGTCATGTTTGATGAAGCTGTTGAACAAAAACAGTTAGAGGAGTTGTTATCTAAACTTCCGCCCGATATACGCGCATTGGAAATTAAAGAAGTGCCAGTGCACTTCACCATGCTCGCGCACACCAAAGAAAAAGAATATCACTACTACTTTGCTTTTAATGAAGAGTCCCTGCATCCATTCTGTACGCCCTTTATGACTTTGATTCGTGAAGAGCTCAATTTAGAAGCGATGAAAAAGGGAGCAGAGCTCTTTTGTGGCACTCATTCTTTTATCAATTATGCTTATAGGCCAAAACCTGGAACAGTGTTTGAGCGAGAGATCTTAAAAAGTGAAATCGTCGAAAATACCGAGCTTCTGGCCAATTTCTTTCCTAAAAACACTTACTGCTTCAAAGTCAAAGCTCAGGGCTTTATGCGTGGCCAGGTCAGGCTGATGATGGGCGCCTTATTCAGGCTGGGGATGGGGGAAATCACCCTTTTAGCTTTGGAAAATTCTCTCAAACAAGAAGACCCGCATTTTGTAAAATGGCTCGCTCCTGCCTCAGGACTGGTTCTTCAGCAAACAAAACTAGAATAGTCTGGCTTTTTTTTCCGCTCAAAGAAAAAAATCTAACCGCATCTTAAAATAGAAGTATTCAACTTCTATCACAGGATGTGACCAGTGCTTCAAAGAATCCTTCTTGCTCTTGTTCTTTTTCATTCGACAACACTTATGGCCTCAGAAGCGATTGGTTATTACTCTGATGGAAAACTCAAAGATGGTGAGTCGATTATGGAAAGAGGGACTTTGATTAGAAAACTCTTTTTACAACGCCAAAGATTTTTTGGAACAACAATCATGCAAGAGACGATTAGCGACGCCGCTGATTATGTCCGCCAGACTTTTCCAGAAGCCGAAGTTCTACAGGTGGGAGATATCGCCAACAAAAACGGCGGGGCCTGTAAAGAGCACGCCAGTCACCAAAATGGTTTGGATGTCGATATTGTTTACCTAACAAAAAATGGAAAGCTTCAATCTCAAAACGCTCCTTACTGGGAAGAAGATTTTGTAAAGAATGGAAAGGTGAGTGCAAACTTTTACCTGGAAAGAAACTTCGCCCTCTTTAAACACCTGATTCACACTAGGCCAGTTGGACGCATCTTTGTAGATGAGGCCATTAAAAAAATGTTCTGTGAGTACGCCAAGAAAAATAACCTGATGAAGGATGCTGAAACGGTAGAAACCCTAAGACGCCTCCGTATCGAAAAACTTCACAGCACGCACTTTCACTTGCGCTTAACATGCGCAGAAGGCGATTACAGCTGTAAGGATCAAGCAGAAGTTCCGGCGGGAACGGGTTGTTAGAAACGACACTCGATGAAATCTTTTTCAGCAAGCATTGGGCTTAGGCCCTGAAGGTCTTTGAGCTCATTGTTTTCAAAATGCAGGAAAAGATCCTGGTTTTCTCCAAGATTTACACCTTCTTCAGTGTAGATAATTGAACCTTGGGCCTTGTCGATTTCCTGATACTTCACTCCTTTTTTATAAGGAGATGTTTCAATCAGGTGTTCAACTTCATTTTGATCTTCGCGGTAAAGAAGGTAAGTCGGGATTTCGTTTTCAGCAGCGTCTTTGTAGAAAAAGCGCATGCGGTAGACGATGCCATCAACTTTTTTATGAACATTTACAAAACGCACAGAGGTTTTTTCTGTGCGTTTGATTTCTTTTAAATTCTGGTAGTGCGACCTGAGGTTCTGGCAAAGGGTGTCCTTATTAGTCGCGTGTTGAGAAGTGACAGCTTCATCTGGCGTTTTAGAAAGATTGGCATCCGGGTTAAGGGCGCGCGTATCTAAAGCGACATCATCAGATTGCCCCGGGCCTTCTGCTACAGCAGGCTGCTTATTTCTCTCGACTATCGTGATGACCACTCTAGCGATGATTAAAAGAGCAAGGACAATAAGTAAGAGCTTCTTTCTCGACTTCAAATTAGTACCAACGCTTACACTTCGTTAATGGACTTGTCACTTCTCCCCAACGGACAGTGACAATATCGTTTGGATGACTTGAAAGTCTTCCCGCATCCATTCTACTCCAAAGTGTACCGATATCAATAGTCATTCCTGCGCGGTAGTTGATTGGGCAAGCGGCCTGTAGTTCAGCTTGAACGGCACCTTTTTTGTTAA
>CAXHHE010000261.1:0-5286 GCA_964016365.1 uncultured Bacteriovorax sp.
ACGTCTTGAACTTTCTTCTGGTTTTTATCCCCGATGCGATCAGAGTTTTTAACCACTCTGTCAGTTCCGTTCTTCACTTTTTCTTCCGGCGTTGGCTGAACAACTTTTTCACTTTCTGCCGCAGTCACATTGTTTTTCACAATTTTATTTTTTGCCGGCGGAGTCACTAATTCCATCTTAATCGGGATTAGCTTTGGATCATCCTTTAGCTTGTGCTCAAGGTGAAGCTCCGGCATCTTAATCAAAAAGAAAAACAAGTGAATGATGAAGCTTCCGATGAACGCGCGTTTATTAAAGCGCTTCGTCTCTTGCTCCATATTGCTTTCGCCGGGAGTGTATAATGGTTTTTTTTCAGCACTCATACTTTACCCTTTGCTGTTTTTACTTAAGTCTCTTAGATGCATCTTCTTCCGCAGCGATCGAGAAGTTTTTAGCTCCTGCGCTCTTTGCGATATCCATGATCTCAACTGCTTTTCCTAAAAACGCCTGAGTGTCACCTTCAAGGATAACTGACTCAGTTTTTAGTTCAGCAAGCTTTGCTACCATTTCTTCTGAAAGTTTTGCTTCTTCAACATACTTCCCTTGAAGAGCAACTTTACCTTCTTTATTAAGCGTGATGATTAAAATTTCATCCTGCTTTTTTTCATTGGTGATCGCTGTCTTTGGAAGCTCGATATCCAGACCCGACTCAAGCGCCGCTGTCGACGTTACCATGAAGATAATCAGAAGAACGAGCATGATATCGATAAGCGGAGTAAGGTTTACTTCCGCCATGATGTTGTCATCACCATCGTTGTTGTTATTTACGTTCATTGCCATAAGGCACTCCTACAGTTTAAAGATTCTAGTTCCCGCTTACTTTTTTGCAGAGTTAAAGCTTTCAGCTAAATCACCAATGCCGTTTTTGAACATTGCTAGTGATTCACCGATTTTTACCAGAATGTAGTTGTAGAAAAGTAGAGCTACTACCGCTACAAGAATCCCGGCCGCTGTTGCGATAAGAGCTTCTGAAATTGAAGCAGATACGATCGCAAACCCTGCTTTACCAGCAGCACCGATTTCTTTAAATGATCCCATGATCCCCCAAACCGTACCGAAAAGGCCAACGAATGGAGCTGATGAAGCTACAGTACCAAGGATCCAGATATTTTTCTTTAGACCCATTGATGTTTCGTTAAGACGACGTTGCATACGCGCTTCCCACTCTTCAGAAGATGAAGCATCTTCGAAAACTGCAGAGTGTGGTTTAGCAATTAGTTCAGGACAGTTTTTGTATAGCCATTCCATTTCATTGAAACGTTTTGATTGAATGATTCTCATTCCTTCGTCATAGAAATATTTAGCTTGCTTATTAAAGTTCATTAGGAACCAAATTTTTTGAATGGCAACTGTCCAAACGGCTACTGAGAAAATAAGTAGCGGGTACATGATAAAGCCACCTTGCTTAAATAAATGCATCAATTCCATTTGCAGACTCCTTGATCTGTAAGTATCGTAATTTATATTCGACTCATTCGATTATAAAACCTTTACGGCTAATTTAATTAATATTTTAGCTTAGTTTTCATTTTTTCATAAAAGCGTTTCGCTCCGGTAATATTATCTCTATCTGATTTTCATTTAATCTCATGTATAATCTCAGGGTATGAAAAAACATTACCCAATCCTTTTACTTGGTCTTTCACTCTCAACAATGCTTGCGTTTAAGGCCGGTGATGAAATCGAATTAGATAGTTTTTTAAATGCACGCGCTAACCCAAATTTTTTACGCTCGGCCGCAAACATCAAGGCCACGTTAAAAAAAGGCACGACTGGTGATGTTTTAGAAATAAAAAAATTCTCTTCCGGCAATTCTGGGATTAAAATAAAAATCACAAGTGGTACTCATGCCGGTGAGTCTTACTGGGTTTATTACAACAAAAACAATCCGGCGATTAAGCTCACAGATAGAAAACAAAAAGACTCAACAACTCCAGAGAGACTTAATTTAAAAGACTCTCCTCGAAGTGAGACTTTAAGAGATACGGCCGCAGTTCGCGATCTAACGGAATCGGCATTGGTCCAAACATCAATGCAAGCACAAACGTTAACCAGCACTGTAAATGAAACGCTAACACCTCCGGTTTTAGACTGCCCTCCAAAAGTAGAAACAAAACCTGAAGTTGTTCTCTCATCTGTTCCTGAAGACAGCTACCAAGTCACAGATTTGGTAGCGCCCTTCAGGGACAGACCGGGAGTTCGAGACGGCTATCCAAGTTGTCGAAACACTACCTCAAATTCAATCTACGCTGTCTGCAGAGTTGGTGCTGACACCAGCCCACCAGATGGATTTAAAATTTTTAACGGCGGCCCTAACGCCATCGTTCCTACCAACGAATACTACATCAACCGCACATTTGAATTTGATTCTCCAGGAAGAGCAAAATCAGATATGAAACTGATGGTCTCAGATGCTCCTGACGATACAACCAGCCACACCACTTACAGTATCATGCTTTTTTTCCCGCGCACGACTCTGCCCTCAATCAACCAGGTGGGTAACGAATTGCATGTGACACTGCCAAATGGTGAAGCGGTCAAATATAACGCTAAGACCGGAGAGATTATTGGCGGCGTATTAACCGAAGGCAAAATGGCCCAGGACCCAAAAAATAAAAACAAGGCCTTCCCTCCTGCTGTGAAGTATAACGGCAGTGGCGTGGTGATCCGCGCGGATAAATCCGGCGATCTTCCTTATGGTGACATTGAGCTTAGAGACGGAAGTAGTGCTCCTTCCGTCACAATTGCGACAGTGTCAAAAAAAGGACACAAGGATTGCAAGATTCCATCAAAAGATATTTGGTATAACGACGCCCAAAAGAAAGATGTCCTCATCCGACCTGAGTATGCGACAGATGAAGGCCTTGACAGTTTTTTAAAGAAAAAATGTGGCTTTTCACTTTTTTAATTTCAAAAAGTAATCAACAATAGAATGTCCGATCAAATCTAATGGAATTTATCCATAGGAGTTTTTATGAAGTCTATTGTTCTACTTGCTATGCTTTCGTCTATGTCTGCTTATGCTGAATTCGACGAAACACTTATCCAACCACCTCTAAAAGAATCTAACGAAGTTGAACTCAACGGCATCAGCTGTCGCACGCGCAACCACAATCGTTGGGACATTTGTTACGACATCGATAGAAACAACAATTACACTGAAACAAGTTTTAAATTTCAAAATAATGGAGTGAACAGAATCGTTCCGATGGAAGGTTTCGGTGTCGGCCGCGATTTTGAATTCCAATTCCAGGATATGGCAAGATCAGACCTTGGGCTTCTAGTTTGGGACTCTCCGGATGAAGTTGAAAGCCACGCTCACTTAAAAATGATGTACTTCTTCCCAAGAACAATTCTTCCAGCGATTCGTTATGAATCAGACGCTGAAAAAGACCTGGTGATTGTCACTCTTCCAACAGAAGAAGAAGTTGTCTTTAACGGTAAAACAAAAGAAATTATCAGTGGAGCACTAACAGAAGGGCCAATTAAACAAACATCAAATGGTACAGCTGTTGCTCCAGATGTTCAATACAACGGAAAAGGCGTTGTCGTTGAAGCTGCCGCCGTTGCTGACTGGCCGGTTGGGTTTGAAGGCGATAAAGCAAGTAAGATTGTTTCTGTAAAAAAGAAAGGACAAAAAACTTGTTTAATCCCAGGAAAAGAGTTGTGGTTCACAGACCACTCAAAAGGTGGGAACGTTTTCTTCAATAAAAAACTGATCTCTAACGAAGCCTTCGATAAATTCTTAAAAGGTCGCTGCGGTTTCGGGATTTACTAGAACAGACTGTCTTCTTCGATGGTTGTGATATTGTAAATTTGTTTTTCCAAATCACTTTTTCTCACATAAACATAGCTGGTGGAGTCCTCGCAACGAACGCGGGGATTTCTCGGCAATGTGGGATTCTTTTTTCTGCATTCAATTAAATTATCCACATAAACTTTAGGATTGCCGGCAGTCTTTAAAGCGCTGGTGCACTTGTAGTAATTAGGGTTCTCTCTTTCGTAATAGCCGCAGCCATAACCCCATGAGTTGCGCAGGATATACTCAACCTCGCATGTGTCTTTGTTAAATCTCTTTCCCACAATGCTTGAAGCATGGGCCATGGTTTTTCCCGTCCCACCAGTTAAAAAATCTGCATAATAAGAAATCCCCACCGGAATCCCGCGGTTCAAGTGAGCATCAAGTGAGTTCATTAATTCTTTAGGAGACTCTCCTATTTTAATGGTCTTACTTTCAAAAGTCGGATGGTCAGTAAAAAAACCTTTGGTGAATTTTTTATCGCAGGCCACGTTCACTAAGTTGGCCAGCGCATTTTGCTTAGCTGATCTCACTAAAACATTTTTAATCGTGTTTAATGAGAGGTTGTTAAAGACGGTATTAATCGTTTTCAGGTCATCACAACCCAGGCGAGCTTTTGGTGCATCGTAAATGATATTTAAAATCTCTCCGATGTTGCAGCGGTTTTTAACAGCACAGCGGTAATCTTCTACGTAAGAGTAGTCTTCACTGGAGATATCGCGCTCGTAACAAAAACCGTTTTCTTTAACCACTATCAAGGCCTCATGGATACTTCCACCTTCGGCCACGACTTTCTTATTGAGCTTTGAGAGATCTTCGGAACTTAATCCTTTTAATGATTTTCCATATGAGCTTTTTTTACTTTGATTGTACATCGCCGAAATACCAATCGACGACACACTATGGCCTTTAGTGCGGTAATTAGCACCTCTTACCCCACCGACAACACTCGAGCCTTTTGTTTTATAAAGATAATGAGTCAAAAGATCTGCGGCCGTAAAACCGTAACACCAGCCGATACTGTCCTGGTCTCTAATGGGAGGCATTTCATTGGTTAGATCGACCGGACGGGTGAGTTTATCAAAAAGGCTCGCATCCGGGCAAAAGGGCGCCGCTAAAGCATTTTGCCCAAGGCATAGAAGGCCTGATAAAAAAATCAACATCCTGTTTTTAATCACAGATCTTACTAATCCACGTATTTTACTTTCTGTGCGATAGTCGCATTGTCTATAAAAGAGCCATCACTGAAGATACAGCGGCTGGTTTGAACCCATTTCGTTTGAACTTGATACTCCATGATCTGTGGAGTCCCGTGATATTTCTCACAGATTTTAAATCCCAAAGAGCCTGTGACTCCGGCCATTTCACTCATCTTGATTTCAATAGTTCCAAGATTCTTGCTCTGGCAAACCTTGTTACTGTCTCTTATACACATCTCCGAGCCCACG
>CAXHHE010000262.1:0-5283 GCA_964016365.1 uncultured Bacteriovorax sp.
CACAGAAGCCTTCGTCGGCAGCGTCAGATGTGTATAAGAGACAGATATTAAGCAAATGGTGAGCATTCCAAAAAGTTTTCTCTGTCGTTTTAATGACTCTTTAAATACGGGAGTCAGCTCTTTTCCAGGAGGGGATGGTTCACCAATCAGGCCATTTAAAATTTGTAACGAATGGCAGTTAAATCAAATTGGGGAGATGAATACACAAAGTTCTTCTTACGATACCTTTAACTACAAGCTCATGAATGACCTTGATATGAATAAGGCTTCAAATGTTTCTGGATTTAGTATCTATCCGGCCCCTGTCTGTGCAGGAGCTAGTGGGACTGAAATTGATTATTTTCATAATCTAAACCCGCTCGATGGCCACTTATGTGGCGCTGGTGTTACGACGTCTAATGCTGGATTTATCGGTGTATTTGATGGTGCAGGCCACTCCATTTCAAATGGAAGAATTTCGGCAGATAATCTAGCACAGATGGGGTTTGTGCGCTTACTTGGAACACGCGAAATCTCCGGGCAGTCAGGTGTTATTAGAAATTTAAATTTTAAGAATCTATCGGTAAGAGGAACTAATTATGTTGGTTCGGTGGCCGGAGAGTCCAATGGGATTGGGAAAATTCAGAATGTAAAAATTGAAAAAGTTGAAGTTGAAGGTGATCAAAATGTTGGTGGACTGGTCAGTTTAGTGAAACCTGGCTTTATCATTGAAAACGTTCAGTTAAGAAATGCGCGAGTTCGTGGTGTTGATTATGTTGGTGGCCTTGTTGGTAATAATGAAGCTTCAATCTCGAAATCGATGTTTTCTGGATTAGTGACCACTGAAAATAATAGCACTTCTTACTTTTCAGGAGGAGTCGCAGGTTTTAATGCCGCCTCTGGTGTCATTAATTCTAGTTTTTCAGAAGGGTTTATATCTTCTTTTACTCAATATGTTGGCGGTGTCACTTCAAAAAACTATGGTAACATTTCTGATGTTTACTCTACGATGGCAATGACGAGTTTAAGAAACGATCCTTCTACTGTGTCTATTGGAGGAATTGCTGCTTTTAGTGATGGAAATATTTCAAACTGTTTTTCTGATACCAGAAAGATGTATGTCGGTGGGGCCACTGTTAATTACTCAGGGACAATCCTGAGTGGATCAGGAACATTTACAAACTGCCTCACAGATCTTACAAACTCTTCGAGTAATAATGCCGATACATACAGTAACCTAAGAACTAATTCAGTTCTTGGCCCGACATTTGTTTCTTTCGGCGGTGGAAACTGGATCTTAGGGCAAAGTGATGGTGGGATTCCGCGATTATCGTGGGAGTCTAGAGAGTGCTTGCTTGCCGATAATCTTTTATCTGTTCAAAACCAAGTTACAAATTTAGGGAGAGGAACTGGCACAAATCCAATTGTAATTTGTACAAATGCTCAACTACTATCTATTAATGGCAGAAGTTCGGCCGAAAATTATCGCCTGGCCGATTCAATTAATATTTCCCCATGGGTTGCCTCTGCCGGGTCCACAACAGGAATAACGACTTTTAATGGTAAGTTCAACGGTGGTGGAAACGCTCTGTATGGTATGGATATAAACATCGATAACGTATCAGATAACAATGTCGGTATCTTTAAAACAATTTCAGCGAATGCTGTTGTCTCTAATTTGGATTTGTACGCGAATAGAGTTTATACTTCCTCAGATTCAGTTTCTGGGGTTGGAATATTATCTAACGTCAATAATGGAACTATTTCCAATGTTCATGTCTTTGCATCATCTGTGATCGGAACTCAGCAGTTAGGGATCGTTACTGTTCAAAATACAAATTCAGGTCTTATTAAAGATGTTAGAATTAACGGTGCACATATTGTCGGTGATAGTTATGTAGGTAGTGTTGCATATCAAAATACTGGTCTTATCGACGGAGTGTCCTCTACTGTTAATTTTGGATCTTCTGTCGCATCATTTGCATTTGGAGGAATTGTTGGTCAAAATAACCCATTAGGTGTTATTGAACAAGCAACCGTTCGTGGCGAGTTTAATTTAACAAATGGATACCCTCGCAATATCGGTGGAATTGCCGGTGTTAATTATGGAACTGTAAATAATACTTATGTCGGAAGCGATATGAGAATGAGCTTGGCGATCACTGCTAGTTCAGAAGCTATCGGTGGTATTGTTGGTTCTAATGAAACTGGTTCTAATTTAAGTCGTTCATTCTTTTTAGGAAAAATTATTGGAACTCAAAGTTCATCTGATTTAACTAGTAAGGTTGATACAAACTCAAGTACTGATGAAAGAGAGATCGGGCCGATTATTGGGAAGAATAATGGCGGGAGCACTCTATGGGCCTTAGCGATTAGTGACTATTTACTTTGGGGACAGTCTAATAATACTGTTTCCTCGTGTGATAGTGGAAGTAATACAATTACGCTTTCGACTACACCTGGTGGGTCAAGTAATGCGCTTTCGTATCATCGTTTTCCATTTCTTGTGCCATTTACAACTGCAGGTAATGTGATTACCTTAACTGGCCTTTCTCTAAATGGACAATGTCCTTCATCTGGTGATTCTGTGGATCTGTATGAGAGCTATCACAATTACGCTGAGTTCGGTACAACTGTACCTATAAGTGATTTTAGTTCAATTGCTGCATTTTCAGCACAAAACTTTTCAATTGCGTTAGGGGATTCTCCAGGAGTTATCGGGTACCATATGGCCAAAACATATAATATGGCCTTACCTACTTCAACACCGGTCTGGGTAATGGACTCGGGCGATGATCATCCAAAATTATTGAGAGTAGACCATTAATAAAAAAGGCCAGCTTACAGCTGGCCTTCTTATTTGTAGATTTTAGTTACTAGTTAAAATCGAATTAAGACCCACACATTACGCATTCTTCTGGGTTGTCTAATGAACAAACCATAGCTGCCATGTTCTCTTCAGCTGTTTTTACAACTGGAGCATCGTTTTTAACTGTGAACTGAACTGCGTTTACTGCTGCTCTTGTTCTCAGGTAGTACATACCAGTCTTAAGACCTGCTTTCCAAGCGTAGAAGTGCATTGATGAAAGTTTACCAAAGTTTGGATCTTCCATGAATACGTTAAGCGATTGACCTTGGTCGATGTATGGACCGCGACCAGCTGACATATCGATAACAGCTTTTTGCTTAATTTCCCAAATCGTCTTGTATAGGGCCTTAACTTCATCAGGGATTGATTGGATGTTTTGAACTGAACCATTGTTAGCAATGATTTCGTTTCTCATCTTATCATTCCATAGACCCATAGAGATTAGATCGTTTACCAGGTAACGGTTAACAACTGCAAACTCTCCACTCAGTACGCGTCTTACGTAGATGTTTGAAGTGATTGGCTCGAAACACTCGTTGTTACCAAGGATTTGCGACGTTGAAGCCGTTGGCATTGGAGCAACTAGAAGAGAGTTTCTTACACCGTATTGAGCGATATCAGCTTTTAGAGCTGCCCAGTCCCAGTTTCCTGAGTTTGGTTTTACTCCCCACATATCGAACTGAAGGATTCCCTGAGAAACAGGAGAGCCTTGGTAAGTTTCGTATGGTCCGTGTTTCATCGCCAGGTCTTTTGAAGCTGTTACAGCTGCAAAGTAGATTGTCTCGAAGATATCGTTGTTTAGCTTAAGCGCTTCTTTTGATTCGAAAGGAAGTCTCATTTCGAAGAAGGCATCAGCTAGTCCCTGAACCCCTAGACCAATTGGACGGTGTCTCATGTTCGAGTTACGCGCCTCTGGAACAGGGTAGTAGTTGATATCGATAATGCGGTTTAGGTTAACCGTCATTTGATAAACAACATCGTATAGCTTCTTGTGGTCGTACTTAGGAGTTCCAGTTGAGTGATCAATGAATCTGTTTAAAGCAACAGATGCAAGGTTACAAACAGCTACTTCATCTGGAGCTGTGTACTCAAGGATTTCTGTACAAAGGTTAGAAGACTTGATTGTCCCAAGGTTCTTCTGGTTTGATTTCTCGTTAGCTGCATCTTTATAAAGCATGTAAGGAGAACCAGTTTCGATTTGAGATTCAAGAACCGCAAACCAAACATCTTGAGCACGTACAGTTTTCTTCGCAAGACCTTTTTCTTCGTAAGACTTATAAAGTGCTTCGAATTTCTCACCTGAACAGTCAGATAGTCCTGGAGCTTCATGTGGACAAAATAGTGACCACATTCCATCTTCTTCAACACGCTTCATGAATAGGTCCGGGATCCAAAGAGCGTAGAATAAATCTCTTGCTCTTTGCTCTTCCTTACCTGTGTTTTTCTTCATTTCAAGGAAGTCGAAGATGTCAGCGTGCCATGGCTCTAAGTAAACCGCGAAGGCACCTTTTCTCTTTCCACCACCCTGGTCAACGTATCTAGCTGTATCGTTGAATACTTTTAGCATTGGAACGATACCGTTTGATGTTCCGTTTGTTCCTTTGATGAATGTCCCTTTCGCTCTGATGTTGTGAATCGCAAGACCGATCCCACCAGCTGATTGAGAAATAAGCGCTGTCTGTCTCAGAGTATCGTAGATACCTTCGATTGAGTCGCCTTTCATCGTTAGAAGGAAACAAGAAGAAAGCTGGGCTTTATTTGTCCCAGAGTTAAATAGTGTAGGAGATGCGTGAGTGAAGTATTTTTCAGACATAAGGTTGTATGTCTTGATTGCCGCTTCAATGTCGTTTGAGTGGATCCCCACAGAAACTCTCATGAGCATTTGTCCCGGACGCTCAACGATCTTGTTGTTCATCTTAAGTAGGTAAGATTTTTCAAGAGTCTTGTATCCGAAGTAATCGTAGTTATAGTCGCGCTTGTCGATAAGTGCTTTATCAAGAACTTCAGCGTTCTTCATTACAGCTTCATACAATTCTGTCGAAACTAATGGAGATGCTTCACCAGTTACCGGGTTGTGGTAGTGGTACATTGCTTTGATGTTTTCAGAAAAACAACCGCGAGTCTCTTTGTGCAGGTTAGAGACGGCAATTCTTCCGGCAAGGGTAGAGTATTGCGGGTGTTGAGTTGACAGGTAAGCCGCTGTTTCAGCTGCTAGTTGGTCAAGCTCCTTAGTTGTAATTCCATCGTAAATCCCTTCGATTACTTTTTTAGCAATCTTCATCGGGTCGATGAAACTTCTGTCCAGGTCAAAACATAGTTGCTCAATTCTTTCCGTGATTTTGTCGAACTTGATAGGTTCTCTCTCGCCACTTCTTGTGATTACGTACATCTTAAAACTCCGCGTCTAGTGTGAATGTGTGTGATTGTTTCTCGCC
>CAXHHE010000263.1:0-5261 GCA_964016365.1 uncultured Bacteriovorax sp.
ATAAGAGACAGGATGATGAAAGTTTACAAGAAATACAATCATTAATTTTTAGATAGAATCGTGGCCGTGATGATCTTTGATCTTCGCGGTCACTTCTCTTCCCAGAATTGGCACTAAAACAACCGACAAGATAATCAGCCCTGCTCCTAAAAGATTCATCCCATTTAGCGTCTCCCCTAAAACTAAAAAGCCAAAGAGAGCGGCAAACGGCGACTCTGTTAAGAAAATAAGTCCGGCAATGTGATCCGGGATTTTTTTCTGGGCGACAATTTGAGCGGTAAAAGAGATCATGCTGGAGAAGATCCCCAGGTAGATAAGGCCAATCAGAACATTGTGACCTGGATCAAACACCACTCCAAAATCAATAACCCCTTTAAAGATCAAAGCAATCGGAATAGACATCAGGGCCACAAAGAAATTTTGAAGAAAGTTAAATTCCACTGGAGACTCGATAGCATTGGCCACTCTCCCCACGTAGATAATGTGAATCGCTCCAAAGACAGAACATATCAGCGTAAAAAAGTCACCGCTGTTTAAGTCTTTAAACTCCAGGTTGCACATTAGTGCCATTCCCATCATTGCCATGAAGATCAGAAACCAGAACGTCGGGCGGTATTTCTTCTTAAAGACCAGCATGGTGATAATCGGAATAAAAAGAGTGTACAACGTCGTAATGAATCCGCTTTTTGCCACGGTGGTAAGAGAGAGGCCAATGGTCTGGAAAAGTAAAATCCCCAATAAGAACACAGAACTGATAAACGATTTTTTAAGAATATTGTCAGGACGTGTGAATGAGCGTTTATAAAGTAAAAACGGCAGCGAAGCCACGCCGGCCACGCTAAAGCGAAGAGCATTGGCCCAGTAAGGGTCAAGAGCAACTAGCGTCCAGCGAGTGGCAATAAAACCATATCCCCAGATAGATGTGGCAAATAAAAGAAGAAGGATATTAATAAACATTTTTTAGTTCCACTCGCGAGGAAAATAGTACTCCATCATCTTCTCATGAACTGAGCCTGCTGCTGGTTTGTACTTGTAAGTGAATTTCGCACGCGCTGGAAGAGAAATCAGAATTGAATCCGTGCGTCCGTTGGTTTTTAGGCCAAACATTGTCCCGCGGTCGTGAAGCAGATTGAATTCTACGTAACGTCCACGTCTATGGAGTTGGAAGTCTTCATCAGCTTCTGTATAGGCTTCGTCTTTTCTTTTTTCGACGATTGGAAAATAGGAATTGATAAAGTTTGATGAGATGTCTTTAACCATCGCGAAGTCTTTTTCTAAATCATTTGTGTTGTAGTGATCGTAGAAGAACCCACCTACTCCACGCATCTCACCTCCACGGTGAGTGTTAACAAAGTATTTATCACATTCTTTTTTCATGTCTTCATACACGCCATACGGAGTCAGTGCTTTTTTCCAAATGGAATGAAAGTATTGGAAGTCTTCTTCGTGAGGGTAATAGGGTGTCAGGTCCGCTCCACCGCCAAACCAGAATCTCTCTCCGGCCTGGATCATTCTGAAATTCGCGTGAACTGTTGGGACTCTAGGGTTTTTCGGGTGAATAATCAGGGAAATCCCTGCGGCCCACATCTCGTCCCCAGTGCCACCTAAGCGACCGGCAAAGGCCGGGTCAATGGCCCCAAAAACTTTCGAGGTGTTAACCCCTGCGTTTTCAATGACGTCTCCAGAAAAAGCACGAGTGATTCCTCCGCCTCCCGGGTTACCTTTGTGATCCTTGCGCTCCCATAAGTCTTCTTCCAATGACAATTTAGGGTCGACACTAAAAAGTGCCTTAGTAATGAGATCCTGAAGATCTTTTACGTATTGGTGAAAATCATTCTTTTTAGCTTCTAAATTGTTCATAGCAATTTCCATCGAGGAGTCGTTGTGTTAAAAGTAGGCTGGACTCTCTCTAAACAGTAAGATTACTACTACCACGTATGACAAAGTTTGTCCCCTTGCTCCTGTTATTATTTTCGCTGATGACCATCAGTGAAGGCTTCGCTCAGGCGAGTGCCCAGGAATTGGATTCTGGGCCCCAAAAACCGTATCTGCAGGGCGATGTCGTCGTCGATCCCGTCAAAAAAACCCGCACCTCGCTTTACCACTATGGGTATGTTGACCGCGAGCACAGCTGGGAAGAAAACGCGAAAAATATCGGAATCGTTTACGGACTGACATGGGTTTTTTATCCCTTGATTCAACCCAAAGTTTTTAAGGTCGAAGACGGCTGGAATAAATACAAAAACAATTTCGGAAAACTGGTTTTTGATAAAGATGAACCGGTGTGGAATTTATTTGTTCACCCACTCACAGGCTCTCAACTTTATCTTCTCTACCGCGCTGAAGGTTATTCGCGAATGGCCGCGATGGGGATGGCCTCAATTAGTTCGGCCCTTTTTGAATTCACTGTTGAGATCCTCACTGAACCTGCCAGTGTTCAGGATTTATACCAGACACCTGTACTTGGAACCGTTTTAGGTTTAGGCATCGAAACTGCTTCGATGTCACTCTTAAATTCTGGAACAATGGCCGGAAAGATAGTCGGCCACATGATTAATCCGGCCACACTTTTTCCTTTTTATGAAGGACGAACGTTGATCATACCTAAATTTGAACAAGAGGATAAAGGTGCAATGTTAAGACTGGAGCTCAATTACTGATGAAGAATTGTTTTTTAGTCATCCTATTTATTTTGAGCTCATCTCTTTATGCAGATGATGCGAAATCGACGCTCGAAAACAGCTTCATCCTGAGGGCCGGTTTTTCATTCAATCATATTGAAATGAACACCGACCGCCTGATTGATAACCATGAATCGGAAGATGATGACCCGGAAGATGAAACCAAAACTCTGGGGTTTGGTTTGGTGACTTCTATCGCCTATCGCTGGGAAGCCTGGGAATTCGCCGTGGCCTCCGATGTTCTTTTTGGAAAAATTAAAGATGTCACTTTTATCGACAATCAGAATTCCATCCGTGGAGGAGGAAGATTCCGCTTCGTGAGTTTTAGCCCACAGATCAAATACCACACTCCTTTTTCTGTTTTAGACAAAGCGAATGTCTATATTGGTTTCGGCCCATCGTGGTCTCTTCAAACTTTTGTTTTTAGCAATGCTACGACCTCTGGGAATTTTAATAACAAGAGAAGAATCAGCTTTGAAAACTATGGCGGTGGTATTTTTATCGGGCTGGAAGAAATTCTTCCTTTCAAACAAGACCATCCGATGTTTTTAGAAATTGGATACAACTACATGCACTCCTACAAGGTTTCTATTCTCGATGCTTCCGATACAGCTGAAGTCATCACACTTTCAGAAGGAAACTCCAACGATTTCTCCGGCCACTACATTATCGTGCGCACGGGTTTCACTCTTTTTTAGTTAGGACACCTTACCCTCTCAAATACCCGACTTTTTTAGACCAATCGTTTTAAGGTTTTACCCTTACTGGTGCAAAATTATGGGCCAAATTTAAACGGCCCTTTACTTAGGTTGTCTGGAAATTACATAGTTGGCCCATAAACATTTATCCCCTAAAGAACTCACCTATAATGATCGAAGAGATGATTAATAAGCGCCTTTAAAATGAAGGATTTTTATGAAATTACGCTCTCACCTTTTTTGGACTCTAACGACTTTAATCATCGCCACAAACGTCATGGCCAATGACAATGTTGCCAAGGTTATTATCCTGCGCGGGATGGTCAAAGCAAAGTTGACTGATGGAAGTGTCGTCGATGTCAAAGCTGATCAATCAATCCCAGAAGGTGCTGTTGTTCAAACAGCAGAAAAAAGTTTCGTAAAACTTCTCTTCATTGATAAATCGCAAATGAACCTCGGACCGAATTCGCAAATGGTGATCAACGCTTTTCCTAAAAAAGAAGCCGGTATCATCACGCTGGTAAAAGGTCAGATCAGATCTCAAGTTACAAAAGATTATATGGAGATGGAAGATAAGAGTAAAAGTAAACTCTATATCAAAACAAAAACTGCGGCGATGGGTATCCGCGGGACAGACTTCCAGGTTAACTTCAACCCACAAAACCAAAACACGTCACTGATCACTTTCGAAGGGAAAGTGGCCATGGCCCATATTGACCGCGATCAAAGGGACTCAAAATTTGATCAGGGAAATTTAGAAAGAGTTGTCTCAAGTGACAAGGCCGTCATGGTAACAAAAGGACAGGTCTCGGCCGTTAACCTAAACGTTGCCGAGCGAGCAATGATTCCGACAAAACTTGGAACAAAACAAATTGAAGCTCTGGAAAAAAACGAAACTGGTTTAAATGAAGGTTCGTCACATTCAGAAAAACAATTCAGAAACCCAATTCCTCCAGGAGCTGAAGGAGCTGCCTTCTCTAACTCTGCTTCAGCAATGGATAAGGAAGTCGCTAAGATGGGTGTGGATGTAAAGGCTTCCCTTCCGGCCGTATCTCATACTGAAAAACCAGGGAGCTCTGAAGGATTCTTCAACGTCACAACTGGTGAGTATAAACTTCCAGCGGGAAGTGTTATCGATTTAAATACTGTTAACATTATCCCTCCTCCATCAAACGCTCCATTCGACAGTAACTCTGGAACATACATCGTACCTGAGTCTCTGGGAAAAATTGACAAAGTTACTGGGGAATACAAAGCGCCAGCAGGCCTGGAGCTAGATCTTTCCGGAAAATTCATTATGGTAGACCCTGAGGCCTTCCAAAAGGCGCAGGCACCAGCAAAAGAAGATGAGAAAGCTGGAGAGAAAAGCGATAAAAAAGATGAGGCTGCCAAACCAGAAGGCGACAAACCAAAAGAAGTTGCAAAAACAGAGGGAGATTCTGGAAGAGCGCCGGCAAGTCTTGCTCCTAGTGAGATAAAACCACCTGAAATTTTCACGGCCGCAGCTCAGACTTTCATTAATACCTACTCTGCGCCAGTTGTTCCTCCGCCTCCAGCAACAGCTCCAGGCACATCCGGATCAAGAACAACTCTGACCAACATCGCTCAGGAAGTTCTTCAGAAGAATGATGTAGCAAAACAGGCCGCTACCGACCGCGGGGTTGCGGTACCAAATACCAAGGTAAAATTTATTTTCAACGCCGAGTAAATATCAACTATAATAATTGAGAATATGAATTTATAAAAAGCACCCTTGATGGGTGCTTTTTTATGTTATAGGGATGTAACAAATGCTTCTCAATAGGTTTAGGGCTGTCTCTTATACACATCTCCGAGCCCACGAGACGCTCAGTTATCTCGTATGCCGTCTTCTGCTTGAAAA